>JALOTD010000010.1 GCA_025458105.1 Tabrizicola sp.
CGCCAGCCGATGGTGGTGTCGTGCATCTCGGCCTGCCGGGCAAAAGCGGTCTCGGCCTTGCCCAGCACGAAGGGCGCGCGGGTCATGCTTTCGACGCCGCCTGAGATCACCACATCCGCCCCATCGCGGATGGCGCGCGCGCCCGCAACCACCGCGTCCAGCCCACTGGCACAAAGCCGGTTGACGGTCAGCCCCGGCACGGTTTCCGGCAGGCGAGACAGCAGAACGGCCATCCGCGCCACGTTGCGGTTGTCCTCGCCCGCCTGATTGGCGCAGCCGAAGATCACCTCGTCGACAGCAAGGCCGGGGTGGAGGTCCAGAAGCCCATCGATCACATGGGCGGCCATGTCGTCGGGACGCACCTTGGCAAGGGATCCGCCGTGCCGCCCGATGGGCGTGCGGCGTTGGGCGCAAAGGAAGACCTCGGTCATGGGCGTGCCTCGGGTGCGGGAAGATAGCGCGTTTTCAGATGTTTGGGCGCGGCGGCCTCCAGCGCAGCAAGGGTCGCGCGGACCCGTTCGTCGCCATGCCGGGCCCGCGCCTCGAAAGGTCCACGGGGGAAGTTGAGACCCAGCTTCATCGCCATGTCGATCCCTTCCGCCGTCACCCCGCCTTCGGACAGAAGCCATGCGGCCTCGTTCGCCAAGGCCGCCTCGATCCTGAGCGCGATGCCCTCGCTATCGGAGGGTGGGGGTACGGAGTCTACGGGATGGACGAAGCCCCGGCCCGTCTTGCGACCAAGGTCGCCCTTCGCCACCTGCGCCTTGAGCGCGGCAAAGACGTGAAAGCGGGGGTGTCCGCCCATGGCCGCCGACAGGCTTTCCGTCGCGGCAAGGTTGATGTCGGCCCCGATCAGGTCGATCAGCGCGAAGGGCCCAAGGCGATAGCCCGCTGCGACCATCGCTGCGTCGATCTCGGCCGCCGAGCGGCCTTCCTCCAGCAGCGCCAGCGCCTCGCCATAATAGGGCCGGGCGCAGCGGTTGACGATGAAGCCGGGACGGTCCGGGCAGCCGATGACCGTCTTTCCCGCGCCTTCCGCCAGAGTACGGGCCAGCGCCAGCGCGGCGGGGGAGGTGCCGGGATGAGCCACCAGTTCCACCAGCTTCATCACCGGGGCCGGGTTGAAGAAATGCAGGCCCACCACCTGACCGGGCCGCGCCAGCCCCTTGGCAATCGCGGCGACAGAGAGGGCGGAGGTGTTCGTCGCCAGCACCGCATCGGGGGGCAGGAGAGGCTCCAACGCCCGGAACACCGCCTGCTTGACCTCCAGCCGTTCGGCCACGGCCTCGATCACCAGATGGGCGGGGGCGATGTCTTCCACCCGGTCCACGACTGTCAGCCGGGTAAGGGTGGCGTCGCGGTCGGCAGACGTCATCGCGCCCTTGGCGAGCCGTAGCTCCAGCGCGGCGGCCATGCGGTCCCGGGCGTTGGCGCGCGCGCCCTGGGCGGTGTCGGTCGCCCGGACGGGATGCCCGGCCTGCGCAAAGACCTGCGCGATCCCCAGGCCCATCGCCCTTGAACCTTGGCGTGCGGCGGTCGCGGAAGGCGGAGATCCCCTCGGTCTTGTCGGCGGTGTCCAGAAGCGCCTCGAAGGCGGCGCGTTCCTCGGCCAGCGCCAGCGCCCGCTCTTCGCCCGCGATAAGCGCCCGCTTGGCGGCCATCAGGGCCAGGGGCGCGCGGGTTGCCAGACGCGCGGCCAAGGGCTCAGCAACTTCCGCCGCCGGGCCTTCGGACAGATAGGCGGCGATCCCCCAGTCCTGCGCTGTGGCGGCGTCGATGATCTCGCCGGTCAGGACCATGCGCATGGCCCGGGCGCGACCGGCCAAAGCCATCAGCCGCTGCCCGCCACCTGCGCCGGGGATCAGGCCAAGGTTCGTCTCTGGCAGCCCAAGCCGGGCCTCCACCGCCGCGATCATCGGCTTGGGGAAGGCGCGGATCCCGGCCCAATGTGCCTTGCGGGGGTCCACCGCGCCCTCGGCGCTGGTCTTCCCCGCGATCTCGCCGATATCCGCCCCAGCGGCAAAGTTGCCGTCGGCCCCGGTCAGCACGACTGCGCGGCAGGCCGGGTCATCGGCCAGGTTCCCAAGCGCACTGGCCAAAGCCCCCAAAAGCGCCGTGTTCAGCGCGTTCTTCTGCGCCGGGCGGTTCAGCACCAGCCGCGCCCAGCCATCCATCTGTTCGACCAAAAGCTCCATGCCCATCATCATCGCCCCTGCGGCATTTTTTTCAAGTCTGAAATTTCAAGCTTGAAATTGTTTCGACCTGATGCAAGCTTTCCGGCAAGGGCGCGGCATCCCCTGCGCCTGCACAGGAATGCGACCCATGAAGATTCTCTGCCTTGGCGGCGGTCCGGCCGGTCTTTACTTCGCAATCTCGATGAAGCTGCGCGATCCGTCGCACCAGATCACGGTGCTGGAACGGAACCGGGCCAACGACACCTTTGGCTGGGGCGTGGTCCTGTCGGACGACGCGCTGGGGCGGATGACGAAGAACGACCCCGTCTCGGCCCAAGCCATCCGCGACCATTTCGCCTACTGGGACGATATCGCCGTGGTCCACAACGGCGTGCGCAACGTGTCGGGTGGGCATGGCTTCGCCGGCATCGGGCGCAAGCAGATGCTGATCCTGCTGCAGGCCCGCGCGCGGGAGCTGGGCGTCGATCTGCAATTCGAGACCGAGTTCAAGTCGGCCGAGGACTACCGGCGCGACTATGATCTGGTCGTGGCAAGCGACGGCATCAACTCGGCCGTGCGCCGCGAATATGCCGACGTCTTTCAGCCCGACATCGACATGCGCCTGTGCAAGTTCGTCTGGCTGGGCACGCATCAGAAGTTCGACGACGCCTTTACCTTCATCTTCGAAAAGACCCCGCAGGGCTGGGTCTGGGCCCATGCCTACCAGTTCGACGACAATACCGCGACCTTCATCGTCGAGATGACGCAGGAAACCTGGGACAACTGGGGCTTTGCCGACCTGTCGAAAGAGGAAACGGTCGAAACCTGCCGCAAGATCTTTGAGGCGCACCTTGGCGGGCATGAGCTGATCTCCAACGCCGCCCACCTGCGCGGATCGGCGGTCTGGATGAACTTCCCCCGGGTGATCTGCGGGCGCTGGTATCACCAGAACGTCGTCCTGATGGGCGATGCGGCGGCGACCGGGCATTTCTCCATCGGGTCGGGCACGCGGTTGGCGATGGACAGCGCGATTGCGCTGGCGGAATACCTGCACAGCGAGCCCAGTATGGAGGCCGCCTTCCAGCGCTATCAGGACGAACGGCGGGTGGAGGTGCTGCGCCTGCAATCCGCCGCGCGCAATTCCTTGGAGTGGTTCGAGCAGGTGGAACGCTACCTGGACCTGCCGCCCGAACAGTTCGCCTATTCGCTTCTGACCCGTAGCCAGCGGATTTCCCATGAAAATCTGCGCCTGCGCGACCCGGAGTGGCTTGGCCGCGCCGAGGACTGGTTTCAGGAACAGGCTGGCGGGCAGAAGGGCCGCAAGCCGATGTTCGCCCCCTTCCGCCTGCGGAACATGACGCTGAAGAACCGTGTCGTGGTGTCCCCCATGGCGCAGTACAAGGCGGTCGATGGCTGCCCGACCGACTGGCATCTGGTCCATTACGGCGAACGCGCCAAGGGTGGCGCGGGGCTGGTCTATACGGAAATGACCTGCACTTCGGCGCAAGGCCGCATCACCCCCGGCTGCCCCGGCCTTTACGCGCCGGAACACGAGGTCGCGTGGAAGCGGATCGTCGATTTCGTCCATGCCGAGACGACCGCGAAGATCTGCTGCCAGATCGGCCATGCGGGGCGGAAGGCCAGCACTCAGCTGGGCTGGGAGGAGGGCGATGCCCCCCTGCCAACCGGCAACTGGGACATCATCGCCCCATCGCCCCTGCCGTGGTCGCCCCGAAACGCCGTCCCGCGCGAGATGACGCGGGCGGACATGGACGCCGTGACGGCGGAATTCGTCGCCGCCACGGAAATGGCGAAACGCGCCGGCTTCGACATGATCGAACTGCATGCCGCGCACGGCTATCTGGTGTCGTCCTTCATCAGCCCGAAGTCGAACCACCGGACCGATGCCTATGGCGGGTCTTTGGAAAACCGCATGCGCTGGCCCTTGGAAGTCCTGCGGGCCATGCGCGCGGCCTGGGGAGAGGAAAGGCCGCTGTCGGTCCGCATCAGTGCGACCGACTGGGTGGGCGACGCGGGCGTGACCCCCGATGAAGCGGTGGAGATCGCGAAGATGTTCGCCGCGGCGGGCGCGGATATCATCGACGTTTCGGCTGGTCAGACCTCGACCGACGCCAAGCCCGTCTATGGCCGGATGTTCCAGACCCCCTTCAGCGACCGCATCCGGAACGAGGCGGGTCTGGCCACCATGGCCGTGGGCAACATCACCGAGACGGACCACGTGAACTCGATCCTGCTGGCGGGCCGGGCCGATCTTGTCTGCCTTGCACGGCCCCATCTGGCCGATCCCTACTGGACGCTGCATGCAGCCGTTGCCATGCAGGATGCGGCCACCGACTGGCCGCTCCCGTATCTGGCGGGGCGTGACCAGATGCGGCGGCTGGCGCAGAAGGGGGCCGAGGTGATCCGGGCATGACGATCGCGGGGCGCAGGGTTCTGGTGACGGGGGGCGGGTCCGGGGCCGGGGCCGACCTTGCGTTGGGCTTCGCCCGCGCGGGCGCGGCCGAGGTGGTGATCTGTGGCCGCCGCGTTTCCGCCCTGGAGGCGACAGCCGCCCTGCACCCCGCCATCCGCGCGCTTGCCTGCGACGTGACGGATGAGGCTTCGGTGCAGGCGCTGTTCCAGCAGGCGGGGCGGGTGGACATCGTCATCGCCAATGCGGGCCAGGCCGACAGCGCCCCGTTCGCCAGGACCTCGCTGGACCAGTGGAACCGCATGCTGGCCGTAAACCTGACCGGGGTCTTCCTGACCTTCCGGGAAGGGCTGCGGCAGATGGGTGGCTGGGGGCGGCTGGTGGCCGTCGCCTCGACCGCGGGCCTCAAGGGCTATGCCAAGGTTGCGCCCTATGCGGCGGCGAAGCATGGGGTGATGGGCCTGGTCCGGTCCCTGGCGCTGGAGGTGGCAAAGGGCCCGGTCACGGTGAACGCGATCTGCCCGGGGTTTCTGGACACCGAGATGACCGACCAGTCGATCCGCGTCATCGCCGAAAAGACCGGCCGCAGCCTGACCGAGGCGCGCGCCGCATTGGAAGCGCTCAGCCCGCAGAACCGCCTGTACCGCCCCGACGAGGTAACCGCGGCCGCGCTTTACCTGTGCGGTCCCGGCAGCGACGGGATCAACGGCCAGTCCATCACCATCGCGGGGGGCGAGCTTTGAGCGACCCCCTGTCCAAGCGCCGCCTCAAGATGTGGATCCGCCTTCTGGGCGTGACCCGCACCGCCGAGGGGGCTTTGCGCGAATTCCTGCGGGTTCGCCATGACACGACCCTGCCGCGCTTTGACGTGCTGGCCGCGCTCTACCGCCGTCGCGACGGGGTGACGATGAGCGAGTTGTCCCGCATGCTTCTGGTGTCGAACGGCAATGCGACCACGGTCGTGGACCGGCTGGAGGCCGACGGGCTGGTCCGCCGTACGCCGTCTGAAACCGACCGCCGCACCGTGTTTGTTGCGCTTACGCCGGAAGGGCTGGCGCAATTCGAAGGTCTGGCGGCAGAGCATGAGGCCGAGGTCTCTCGCCTGTTCGCGGGGCTGTCCGAGGCCGATCTGGACGTGCTGACCGATATCCTCAAGCGCATGAGGGGGACGTGATGACGGAACTTGCCGGGCTGAAACCGCAGCACTTCCTGTGGGAGGTCGAGGGGCGTATCGCCACGATCCGCCTGAACCGGCCGGACCGGAAGAACCCCCTGACCTTCGACAGCTACGCCGAACTGCGCGACACCTTTCGGGCCTTGGTCTATGCGACCGATGTGGATGTGGTGATCCTGGGGTCGAACGGGGGAAACTTCTGCTCGGGTGGCGATGTGCATGACATCATTGGTCCGCTGGTGGGGATGGAGATGAAGGAGCTTTTGGCCTTCACCCGGATGACCGGCGATCTGGTCAAGGCGATGATCGGGTGCGGCAAGCCCATCATCGCGGCGGTGGATGGCGTCTGTGTGGGGGCCGGGGCGATCATGGCGATGGCCTCTGACCTGCGGCTGGCAACGCCCGGGGCGAAATGCGCGTTCCTGTTCACTCGGGTTGGCCTTGCGGGCTGCGACATGGGGGCCTGCGCGATGCTGCCCCGGATCATCGGGCAGGGGCGGGCGGCGGAACTTTTGTACACTGGGCGCGTGATGCGGGCCGAGGAGGGCGCCGCTTGGGGCTTCTGGAATGCGCTGCATGAGCCGCAGGCGCTGGACGCGGCCGCATTGACGCTCGCCCGCGCGTTGGCCTCAGGGCCGACCTTTGCGCATGGGATCACCAAGACCCAGCTGAACCAGGAATGGAACATGGGGCTGGAGCAGGCGATCGAGGCCGAGGCGCAGGCGCAGGCGATCTGCATGCAGACCAGGGACTTTGAGCGGGCCTATCGGGCCTTTGTTGCCAAGGAACAGCCGGTGTTTCAGGGTGACTGACCCCCGGGGCGCCGCCCCGGACCCCAGGATATTTGTGGACATAGAATGAGCGATCTTAGTTTCCTTGACTGGCCCTTCTTCGAGCCCCGGCATCGGGATCTCGCGGCACGGCTGGACGATTGGTGCGCGGCTCATCTGCCGGTGGACCACAGCGATGTCGATGCCGCCTGCCGGTCGCTGGTGGCGATGCTGGGGCAGGGCGGCTGGTTGCAGCATTCCGGCGCGGGGGAGGGAGAGCGGCTGGACGTCCGTACCCTGTGCCTGATCCGCGAGACCCTGGCCCGGCACGATGGGCTGGCGGATTTTGCCTTTGCCATGCAGGGGCTTGGCATGGGGCCGGTCAGCCTGTTTGGCTCGCCTGCGCAGAGGGCATGGCTGGACCGGACACGCGCAGGCACCGCGATTGCCGCCTTTGCGCTGACCGAACCCGGCTCGGGGTCTGATGTCGCCGCCACGACCACGACCGCGACACGGGTGCAAGGCGGCTGGCTGATCGAGGGTGAAAAGACCTGGATTTCCAACGGCGGGATCGCCGATGTCTATGTGCTTTTCGCCCGGACGGGCGAGGCCCCGGGCGCGCGGGGGTTGTCGGCCTTCCTGATGCCTGCCGATACACCCGGGCTAGAGGTTGCCGAACGGCTGGAGGTCATCGCGCCCCATCCGCTGGCAACGCTGCGCATGAAGGGGCTGGTCCTGCCCGAGGACGCCCTGATCGGACGCCCCGGCGAGGGGTTCAAGCTGGCCATGTCGGTGCTGGATGTCTTCCGGTCCACCGTGGGCGCGGCGGCGCTGGGCTTTGCCCGCCGCGCGCTGGACGAGGCGTTGGCGCGCGTGAAGGCGCGGCGGATCCAGGGGCAGGCGCTGGCCGAGTTGCAGATGGTGCAGGGTCACCTGGCCGACATGGCGCTGAAGATTGATGCGGCAGCACTCCTCGTGTACCGGGCCGCCTGGACCAAGGACAACGGCGCCCCCCCGTCCAGCTGCATGGCGGCGACGGGGTGCGCCATGGCTCGGTCGTCGAAAGCCTGTACCGCGAAATCCGGGCCTTGCGGATTTACGAGGGCGCAAGCGACGTCCAGCGTGTCGTCATCGCGCGGAGCATCCTGTCGTGACCTACCGCCGCCAAATCCGGATCGAGTTCAACCATTGTGACCCGGCAGGGATCGTCTTCTATCCGCGCTATTTCGAAATGACCAACTCGGTCGTCGAGAACTTCTTCCGCGACGTCGTAGGCTACCCCTTCGACGCGATGATGGCCGACGGGACAGGCGTGCCCACAGCCCGGGTCGAGACGGATTTCAAGGCCCCGTCGCGACTTGGCGACCTGCTGGATTGGGACCTGGTGGTGGAACGGCTGGGCGGATCGTCCGCGACGTTCCGATTGACCGCGACATGGAAGGGCCAGCACAGGCTGACCGCGCGGCTGACGCTGGTCCGGCTTGGGACCGACAAGCGCCCCACCCGCTGGCCTGATGCAATCCGCGCGACGCTTGCCGCGCATCTGGAGGACGCATGACCGACAGCCCCCACCAATTCCTCCACCCGTCGCACTGGAAGCCCGCCATCGGCTATTCCAACGGCGTTGCCGCCACAGGACGGATGGTCTTTACCGGCGGCATCATCGGCTGGAACGCAGAGCAGAAGTTCGAAACCGACGATTTCGTGGGCCAGGTCGAACAGGCGCTGAAAAGCATCGTCGAGGTCCTGGCCTGCGCCGGTGCGCGCCCCGAACATCTGGTGCGGCTGACCTGGTATGTCACGGACAAGCGGGAATACCTCGGCAGTCTGAAAGACCTTGGCCGCGTCTACAAGGCGGTGATCGGGCGGCACTATCCGGCCATGGCGCTGGTGCAGGTGGTGGCCCTGGTCGAGGACCGCGCCAAGGTGGAGATCGAAGCGACCGCGGTCATCCCGTGAGTATTTTGAACTTGAAATTTATCGGGCGAAGCGTAGCCTCTCCGGAACACAAGCCAAGGGAACCCATGCCCGAACCGATGACAGCGCTCATGACGAGCCGGGGCATGCCCTCGGTCTGCCGCCCGGCAGGCTGGATTGCGGTCTGGCGCAAGATCGGCACCCTTTCGGTTCTCAGTCGGCGGGGGCGGCCTTTTTTCTGAAAACCGTTTTCAGTGAAAGGGGCCCCATGACCTATGATCCTTCCAACCACGGCGCGGAAACCGATTTCCAGCGACGCATGTCCTATGGCGATTATCTGGGGATCGACCAGATCCTATCGGCGCAGACGCCGCTGTCGCAGGCCCATGACGAGATGCTGTTCATCATCCAGCACCAGACATCCGAGCTATGGATGAAGCTGGCGCTCTACGAACTCGACGCCGCCCGCCGCGCGATTGCCGGGGACCGCACGGCCGAGGCGTCGAAGATGCTGGCCCGCATCGCCCGGATCTTCGAGCAGCTGAATTCCGCCTGGGATGTGCTGCGCACCATGACGCCGTCGGAATACACCCGGTTTCGCGATGATCTGGGGCAAAGCTCGGGCTTTCAGTCCTGGCAATATCGGCTGATCGAATGAGAAGCTGGAGGCGGAACTCGCCCGGCCGACGCTCTATGATGAGGCGCTGCGGCGGCTGGCGCGGCTTGGGCTGCCGGTTCCGGCCCATGTCCTGACCCGCGACGTCCGCCAGCCTTGGCTGGCCGATGCTGAGGTGACTGCCGTCTGGGAAGTGGTCTACCGCGACCCCTCGGCCCACTGGGAGGCCTATGAGATGGCCGAAAAGCTGGTGGACTTCGAGGATTACTTCCGCCGCTGGCGGTTCAACCACGTCACCACCGTCGAACGCGTCATCGGCTTCAAGCGCGGGACCGGGGGAACGGCCGGGATCAGCTATCTGCGCCGGATGCTGGAGGTGGAGCTTTTCCCCGAGCTTTGGCGCGTGCGGACGGCACTTTAGGGGATGGCCATGCTGGGATCTTCAGGACATCACGACACCTTCACCCGCGACCGGCTGCCCCCGGCTGACCAGTGGCCGGACCTCATGCTTGACGGGTTCCACTATCCCGACTGGCTGAACGCTGCCGTGGAACTGACCGACCGGATGGTAGAGCGGGGCTTTGGCGACCATGTGGCGCTGATCGGCAACGGCCGCCAGCGCACCTATAAGGAGCTGTCGGACTGGACCAACCGCATCGCCCATGCGCTGGTCAGCGACTACGGGGTGAAGCCCGGCAACCGTGTGCTGATCCGGTCGGCCAACAATCCGGCGATGGTGGCGGCTTGGCTGGCGGCGACCAAGGCCGGGGCGGTGGTCGTCAACACCATGCCGATGCTGCGGGCGGGCGAGTTGACCGCGATCGTGGACAAGGCCGAGATCGGGCTTGCGCTGTGCGACACCCGGCTGATGGAGGAACTGGTCACCTGCGCCAAAACCTCGCGCTTCCTGAAAACCGTCGTCGGCTTTGACGGCACCGCGAACCACGACGCGGAACTGGACCGCGCCGCCCTGTCGAAACCCGTCCGCTTCACCCCGCCACCCACGGGGCGGGACGATGTGGCGCTTCTGGGCTTCACCAGTGGCACGACCGGGGAACCCAAGGCCACGATGCATTTCCACCGCGACCTCCTCATCATCGCCGACGGGTATGCCCGCGAGGTACTGGGGGTCACCCCGTCCGATGTCTTTGTGGGCTCCCCGCCGCTGGCTTTTACCTTTGGCCTCGGCGGCCTCGCGATCTTCCCCCTGCGCTTCGGCGCGGCGGCGGCCCTTCTGGAACAGGCCAGCCCCGCAAACATGGTCGAGATCATCCAGACCCACCGCGCCACCATCTGCTTTACCGCCCCCACCGCCTATCGCGCGATGCTGAAGGCGATGGAGGATGGGGCGGACCTCTCCTCCCTCCGCGCCGCCGTCAGCGCGGGGGAAACCCTGCCCGCCCCGGTCTACGAGGAATGGATGGCGAAAACTGGCAAGCCCATGCTCGACGGCATCGGCGCGACCGAGATGCTGCATATCTTCATCACCAACCGCTTCGACGACCACCGCCCCGCCTGTACCGGACGTCCCGTCACGGGGTATGAGGCGCGGATCGTGGGGCACGACATGGCGGAATTGCCGCGCGGCGAGGTCGGGCGTCTGGCCGTGCGCGGGCCCACCGGCTGCCGCTACATGACCGACGCGCGGCAGGCAAAATACGTGCAGAACGGCTGGAACCTGACCGGCGACAGTTTCTGGCAGGACGAGGACGGCCGCTTCCACTTTGCCGCCAGGTCCGACGACATGATCGTCAGCGCCGGCTACAACATCGCCGGGCCCGAGGTGGAGGCCGCGCTCCTTATGCACCCGCAGGTGGCCGAATGCGCCGTGGTCGGCGCCCCGGACGAAGAGCGCGGCATGATCGTCGAGGCGCATGTGGTGCTGGTGTCGGGGGCCGTGGGCGATGCGCTGATGGTCAAGCTGCTGCAGGACCACGTGAAGCAGGTGATCGCACCCTACAAGTACCCGCGCCGGGTGGTCTTTGCCGACAACCTGCCCAAGACGCAGACCGGAAAGATCCAGCGCTTCCGCCTGCGCGGCCCGCAGGGCTGAGGTCTGTCTTCAGCGAAGATCCGCTGCGCATGATGAGGGATGGTACCGCCTCCCCGGCTCGAACGGGGGACCCCCAGATCCACAATCTGGTGCTCTAACCAACTGAGCTAAGGCGGCACTCCGGCGCGATTTAGCCCCGTCCCCCCCGGAATGCAAGCGCCTTTGGGCCCCCGTCGCAGCGGTTTTTCCTTGCGCCGCGACGCGTCGCCCGTTACCCCGCCCCGCAAGAGCCAGGGGCCAGGAACATGGGTATCAACTCTCCAAGCGACATCGCGGCGAACCTGCAGATCGGGCCGACCGACGCAGGTATGGTGCGTATCTACATCGAGGCAGAGGGCGGGATCGACCTTCCGCTCGACTTCGACCCGGAAGAAGCCGAAGAGATCGCCGAGGAATTGCGCGCGGCGGCAGAGGCTGCCCGGGCCATGGCTGATAAACCTTCCGGAAAGCCGAAGAACCGGTGAACCGGGACGCCCAAATTCCTTCAAGGGAACTTGCAGATCTTTTCGAAAAGATTTGCCCCTATCCCGAAAAGCCGGGATCCCGCAGCATTTGCAGCCGACCCGCCGCCGCACGGGCAAAGGTCCGCAAGACCACCTTGCGACGCGCCCCGGACAGGGGCACTTCCGGTGCCATGCGCGCCACTTCGGCATCGTAGGCATCGGCCAGGATCAGCCCGGTTCCTTCCGGCAACAGCTCTACCGGGAAATCTGCATCCACCGCCCAGAAAAAGCGGTCGCACCAGTCCAGGTAGCCCTGCCACTTGCGGTCGGACTGAAAGTCTGCCCGGCCAGACTTGCATTCAACGACCCAGATCTCACCCCTTGGCCCAAGCGCCATTACATCGACCCGCAGTCCGGGGCAGGGGATCAGTTCTTCGACACAGACGAAGTCCAGCGCGCGCAAGCCCCTGCAGACCCCGCGCTGAAGGCGTTGGCCCGGCTGGGGCGGAAGAAGTTCGAGGGGGCTCAGGGTCTGATCCATCATGAAAAGCATGAACTAAAGGTGAACAAATGTCCAGCCTTGCGGTGAACCCGACCGCAGCCTATCTTCCCGGGTGGCGGGTGCTGCTCCTCGCGTGTGGGGCCAATTTTCCAGTGGCCGATAAGCAAGCGAACGGGGGCTGGCTCTGCCTGGATCCTGGTCCAGGTATCTGGCGCCCACCTGAGACCTCTGGCTCTAAAGGGGCAGGTTGCCCCGCCCCGTTCCCCACCGATCATGGGCCAAGGGAAATCAGAAGCCCAAGACCAGTGAAATGCCCAGCCGGGTGTCCGTCTTAATCGCGCGGGTATCATTTTGTTCGATCAGGTAGCTCACGCGCGTCGACAGGCTGTCGGTCACCCCGCAGTTCACCCCCAGGTCATTGTTCGCCCGTTGGGACGTGTCCGAAGACAGGATGTCGGTGTCGTTGGTCAGAAAGACCGCATCTGAGATCTGGTAGAAGAACCGTGATGAGGCGAGATAGCCCTCTTCCGTCTCGGACTGGCCGAGGCCGTTCTTCAGACAGCTGACGCCGACGCCCGCCTGCAGACGCCAGGCCATGTCGGGCGTGTTGATCACCCGGTAGCCCGGACCGAAGCCGATGAAAGCGTCGCGCCCGATCTGATCTGCGGCCACAGCAAGCCCGGCGCGTTTGACGCGGGCCAGACCGAACAGGGAGAAGCGGTCGTTCAGATTGTAGTTCGCGCCATAGACCGCGAAGATGTCTTCCTTGCTCGTCATGTCCTGCGGCTGTCAGCACGCCGCCGCCGTTTGTACGGTCAAAAAGCGGACGGCCCAAACGGTCTTTCAGCCGTTGTATCCGCAGGGAAACAGCAGTTTGCCTGACGTACAGCCGCCCCACTGCTGCGCCGAACGATCCGCTTGCGGCACCTTCCAGAAAGGTTTGATAGGGTACAGGTCCACGCTTGCAAGTCCAGATACACCGTCTGGAAACGTGCAGCGCGCCCACTTGTTGCCAAGGTCAGATCACGAAAAGGCAGCTTTCCGCCAGGGGGTTTAGCGGCGGCGTTTTGGCCGGGCCTCGACGCGTACTGGTACCGGAATGGCAGCATGCTGGCGCAGGCCACCCTGGGAGCCGTCCGCATCTTCGGCCATTCCCATGACGCGAAATGCGAACTGGACCGCCGAGAAGACAATGCCATTGAAGACGACGAGCATGGCCGCCGCAACAAGACCGATGTCGGACCCCAGGATCAGATGGCCGATCCCGGCCACATCCCACCAGATCAGGCTTCCGGTAAAGACACCGGCAATGCCAAAGCCGATGGCAACACTGCGAACATAAAGGCTGACAAGCTCGGGCATCGGAATCTCCTTCTGCACACAGAAGCTAGGGCTCGATTGCGGCGATTCCAAGATCAGATCGTGATCCGCGCGAATCCGTCACGGAGTGCGTTCGACCAAGCCTCGCTCATCGCGCGAAATGCCGGATCCCCTGCCTCGATCCGCCGTTTCGAACTGACGCGCAGTGCATCCCTCTCGATTACCGAAAGGTCAAGCGGCATGCCGACCGAAAGGTTGGATCGAAGCGTCGAATCCATCGACAGAAGCACCGCCTTCTGCGCATCCGCGAGGCTTGTGGAGGGTTTTACCACCCGGTCCAGGATCGGTTTGCCGTATTTGTGCTCGCCGATCTGGAGGAACGGCGTGTCTTCCGTCGCCTCGATGAAGTTGCCTTCGGGGTAGATCAGGAACATCCGCATTCCCCCGCCCCGGCGCTGGCCCGCGACGATCATGCTGGCGCTTGCCCCTTGCGCCGCGGATAGCTTGTGATCCACTTCTGCCCGCACCTCTGCCAGTTTGCCGCCAACGATCTCGGCCACCTTCAACATCGTCGGTGCCAGCATGATGCTGGTATCGGGCGTGGCGTCCGGGTCATCAATCGCATCGTGCAGCTGGGCGATCGTCGTCTGAGTGACCGACAGGCTACCCGCAGTCATGATGACAATCACCCGCTCGCCCGGGTCCTCGAACGTGAACATCTTGCGATAGGTGGAAATGTTGTCGAGCCCCGCATTGGTGCGCGTGTCCGACAAAAGCACCATGCCCTCGTTCAGCAAGAGCCCCACGCAATAAGTCATTCAAGCCCTCGGATCAGCAGGGTTGCCAGCCTTGTTTTGCTAGCGCCCCGACGCGATCTTGAAAAGGCGAAAACCTGACCCGACCGGGCTTCTGTGCAGAAAGATGAACTAGAGCAAACCGCCAAGCCCCGCCACAAGCACTTAGGATTGCATGGTCTTCTGCAGCGCACTCCGTTTCCCCACGCATCTCGCGCGCAAGGTCGAAGGGCAGGAAGGGTATGTCGCCTGCACTGCCCGAGGAAGCTGTAGGCAGGGGGTGCTCCGCACCCACGATCCTCGGCTTGGCCATCCTGACCGCCATGACGCAGTCGGCCACTTTGTGGTCACCGGAATCGGTGCCCGCCTTCGGCAGATCAAAATCGGTCAAGGTCTCGCTTAGGCGCTGCGTAAGCCGCAGGTTGTGCTTCTCATGCCGTGCCCGATTGTAGCCAGACGGGGCATCGGAAGAGCAGACGTGCAACCGGACAGCCGCCCCCTGAAGTCAGCGGTGCACGGGTTCGGCTACCTTGCGCACAGCCTTGCAGTGGCCGGATCCCGCAACGGAGCAGTGACGGTCCCCGCCGCATCGGGCGTAGGAGCCGATGTCGCCCATCGGCTTTGGCGGCGCGGGATCGGCAAAGGCCGGATCAGGCACAACCGCGAAGACATCGAGATCGCTCTTCAGCCTTGCCGCGTCCGCAGGTCAAAGAAGACGCCTAGCCTTTCAAGCCCTTGCGCAACGGTCGTCCTACGGCAAACCAGTGGACAACGCCTATTGCTGGGCTGCCAGAACTGCAACGGTCACATCCATCTCTTCCTTCGCGCCGCCCCGGGCAATCCCCCGGATCGGCGCTGCATCCTGCGCATCAAAGCCTGACCCCAGACGAATATAGCGTTCGTCCGGGCAGGACCGGTTCGCCGGGTCAAAGCCCACCCAGCCCAGCGTCGGAACGAAAAGCTCGGCCCAGGCGTGGGCGGCCTCATGCGCGTTCCCGTCCGCATCGGCAAACAGATAGCCCGAGACATAGCGCGCCGGAATGTTCCGCACCCGCGCCACCGCGATCAGCGCATGGGCATGGTCCTGGCAGACCCCCTCGGCCAGCGCCAGCGCCTCGGCGGCGGTGGTGTGGGCATGCGTGACACCAGGCCGGTACGCAATAGCGTCCGACACTGCAGCCGACAGGGCATGGGCTAGAGCAAGCACATCCGGCGCCTCGACTGACCGGGCCAGCGTCTCCAGTGCCACATCGGCCCGCGTGGGCGTCGTGTCCCGCAGATAGACCTCGGGCGCCACGGTTTCGCGATGGCCACGCAGGACTCCGGCCAAGTCGGTCGTCTCAACCGTGCCACGTACCCGAACCTCGACCGAGGTTACCGGCCCGGCGATGGTCCAACCCTGCACCTGATCCCCCGCCCCGTCGCGATGGGTCGCGCCGCGCAGGCCACCGCTGACCGTCACCTCCCAGTCCACCACCTTCTGCCCGGCAAAGGCCGACGGGGTCAGCCGGTGGCTTTGCACCACCGACCGAACGGGGCGGTCGTAGAGGTAGCGCGTCATATGATCGACCGTCAGCCGCATCAGCGCATTTCCCCACTGAGATAGGCCTCATTGATCGCCAGCGCGAGGTCGGCCGCATCGCGGATATAACGCGTCAGATATTCGTGCAGGCCTTCGTCGAAGATTGCGTCCACGGTCGTCCCTTCCACTTCCGCCAAAAGCGCCCGCGCCTTCGCTTGCGCCTCGGTCTCGCGGCCATAGGCCTTTGCAACCCGGCCCAGATGGTTGACGAGCCCGGCCGAACAGGTCGCCAGCGACCGCGGCGATTGCGGGTTCAGGATCAGGAAATCCGCGATCTTGGCCGCCGTCACCTCGCCGCCATAAGCCCAGTGAAATGCGCGCTGCGCCCCCATAGCGCGCAGAAGTGTGGACCACTGGTAGTTGTCCAGGCCCGACCCCACGAACTCCAGTCGCGGCAGCAAGACATAGTACTTCACATCCATCAAGCGTGCCGTGCTGTCGCCACGCTCCAGGTAATAGCCGATGTTCAGGAAGTTGAATCCATCGTCCCGCAAGAGGGTTGCATCGATTGCCCCCCGCACCATCGCCGCATGGCGCGTGACCCAGTCGGTCAGTCGACCCAGGTCAACACGCGAGCGTTCTTCGCGTTCCAGGGCCTTCAATTCCTGAAAGGCGGTGTTCAGCGCATCCCAGACCTGAGACGTCAGCGCCGTCCGCACGATCCGCCCGTTTTCGCGCGCCGCCGTGATGCAGCTGGCAACGGAGGACGGGTTGTCGCGATCGAAAAACAGGAAGCTTTCGATGTTGCGTTGCACCGGATCGCCATATTTCTGCGCAAAGGCGGCAGCCATCCCTGTGGCCTGCAACAGACTGTCCCATTCGCTGCGATAGCCATGCGCGGATGGAAGCAGGCTAATCCGGCTGCCCACTTCCAGAAGCCGCGCCACGGTATCGGCGCGCTCCATGTATCGGGCGATCCAGTAGAGATTGTCGGCAGTCCGGCTCAGCAAGGCGGCCTCCCCCTCACCCCGACCCTCTCCCCCAGGGGGAGAGGGGGCGCAAGTTGCCACCGGCGGGTCCCGGCCTGCGACGCGACAGGTGCGCACGGGTTGGCCGAGGAGCCCCTCCCTCTCCCCCTGGGGGAGAGGGTCGGGGTGAGGGGGAGGCCAGCCACAGCGTGACCCGCTAACTTGGCACTCTGCATCATTCTGCCAGCACCCACGTGTCCTTGACGCCGCCACCCTGGCTTGAGTTCACCACCAGTGACCCCTCCTTGAGTGCGACCCGCGTCAGGCCCCCCGGCACCAGTTCGATACGGTCCCCGACCAGGCAGTAGGGCCGCAGGTCGACGTGCCGGGGGGCCACGCCTTCCTCGACAAAGGTCGGCACGGTCGAAAGCGCCAGCGTCGGCTGCGCGATGTAGTTTCCCGGATCCTCGACAATCTTGGCCCGGAACCGCTCCACTTCCTCGCGGCTCGATTTCGGGCCGACCAGCATCCCGTAACCGCCCGAGCCATGCACTTCCTTCACCACCAGCTCGGGCAGTTTTTCCAGCACATAGGCAAGGTCTTCCGTCTTGCCGCATTGCCAGGTGGGCACGTTCTGCAGGATCGGCTCCTCCCCCAAATAGAACCGCACCATGTCGGGCACATAGGTATAGATCGCCTTGTCGTCCGCCACTCCGGCCCCCGGGGCCGAACAGATGGTCACACCGCCCGAGCGGTAGACGTCCATCAGCCCGGGTATCCCCAGCATGCTGTCGGGTCGGAAGCACAGGGGATCCAGATAGGCATCGTCAATCCGCCGGTAGATCACATCCACCCGGCGCGGGCCCTCGGTCGTCCGCATGTAGCAGTATTCGCCGTCGACGAAGAGGTCCTGGCCCTCCACCAGCTCGACGCCCATCAGATCGGCCAAGAGGCTGTGCTCGTAATAGGCGCTGTTGAAATGCCCCGGCGTCAGGATCACCACTGTGGGCTCGCCCTTGCACTTCTTCGGCGCGACACTGGCCAGCGTGCGGCGCAGCTTTTCCGAATAGCCGTCCACCGGCTCGATCCGGTTTTCGCGGAAGAGCACCGGGAACATCCGCATCATGATCTCGCGGCTTTCAAGCATGTAGCTGACGCCCGACGGCGTGCGGCAATTGTCCTCCAGCACATAGAACTGGTCGGGACCCGTGCGCACGATGTCAATGCCGACGATGTGGCTGTAGACGCCCTTGGGCGGCACGAACCCCACCACCGCCTTCTCGTAGGCCTCGTTCTGATAGACCAGACGTCCCGGGATGCGCCCGGCGCGGATGATCTCGCCCCGCCCGTAGACATCGACCAGAAAAGCATTCAGCGCCCGCGCCCGCTGCTTGATGCCCTTTTCCAGCCTGGCCCATTCGGCAGCGGCAAAGACGCGGGGGAACATGTCGAAGGGGATCAGCCGGTCGGGATCGCCGCCCTCGCCATAGACGGCGAAGGTGATGCCGATGCGGCGGAAGAGCGCCTCGGCCTCGGCCTGCTTCAGGCTGCGCAGTTCCTGCGGCATGGCGGCAACCCAGTCCTGGAGGCGGCCATAGGGCGCGCGGACTTCGGTCCCCTGATACATCTCATTGAACTGCGCCACCCGAACCCCCGCCTGCCTTTTCTGTACTAGAACAGCGGGCGCTCGGCGCGAAAAGCCCCCAAAGACGAATAATCGCCCTCTCTGTGACCAACTGCCCAAGAAACGGGCAAACGTCCGTCGCTCGACTATAACCCTTCGAAGGCGCACAGCGCGTGGACGTCCATCCCCATCGCCTGAAGCTTCGCGCGTCCACCCAGATCGGGCAGGTCGACCACGAAGGCGCAGCCCACGACCTCGGCACCCAGACGTTCGATCAGGCGGATCCCGGCCTCGGCGGTGCCGCCGGTGGCAAGAAGGTCATCGACCAAAAGGACCTTCTCCCCCGGCTGCATGGCGTCGTCATGCACTTCGACCACCGCCTCGCCGTATTCCAGCTTGTAGGCTTGCGAAATCGTCTGGCCTGGCAGCTTGCCCTTCTTGCGGATCGGTACAAAGCCCGTGGAGAGCTGGTGTGCCACCGCCCCACCCAGGATGAAGCCTCGTGCCTCCAGGCCTGCAACCTTGTCGATCCGCATCCCGGCATAGGGGGCCAAGAGTTGATCGACGCACATCCGGAAGCCGCGGGGATCCGCAAACAGCGTTGTCACATCACGGAAGAGGATCCCCTCATGCGGGAAATCCACGATCGTGCGGATATAGTCCTGAACGGCCTTCTTCGGGGTCATGGCATGGTCCTGTATTGACTTACGGCGGGTAGTGCAGGCGTAGAAGCTCGGCGTCCTGTCCGACCAGCCGTGTGGTGCTGTTCGACGTCTGGGACAGGATCGAGCCCTGATACACCGGCCCCTCCACATCGAACAGAAAGCCCAGCGACTGGGTGACCTCCTCCAGCATGACCGAGGTCAGATCCGCCTCGCTGATCGAGGTCGAGATCAGAATAACGGCCTCGGTGATCCTGTTCGACTCGTCCGACCAGACGGTCATGTAGCCCACCCCCATCGTTCCGGCCCCCGAGAACCCTTCGACCTCCTGAAGGCGCGTGCCCTCGGTCAGTGCGGTGGGGAGGATGGTGATATCGGCAGGCCCTTCCTCGACCAGATCAATCGCAATGCCCGCACCCGTGCCGTTGACTTCGGCAACCGCATTGCGTGCTGCCCGGTCCAGGCTTTCCAGGAACGCGCCCGAAACCGCATCACCACCTGGCTTCACCGTCAGGGTCAGGCGCTGCTTGTTCCAGCGCAGCGCCGAGGTCATGCAGTCGCTTTCTGGCAGCGCTCCACATGTCGCGAGGCGATAGAAATCTGCGTCGCTCAAGAGAGTGGAGGCAAAGATCCCATCACTATCGGGCGCTTCCGCGCTGGCGGTCCCGGCCAAAAAGCAAAGAAAGATAAGGTATTTCCGCATGCTAAGCCCTTACACCACCCGGCCAGCGATTGCATCCAGCTTCGCCAGCAAGTCCGGGTCGCGCTTGTCGGGGGCGGTCATCACCGCATGCGACAATGCCCTGTCACAGCCATGCGGGCAGGGCGAGCGGTCCTGGGGCAGAAGGTCCGGCAGCCGGGCCACCAACCCACGCGCTGCATCGGCATTCGCCTGAACCACAGCGATGACCTGTGCCACGTCCACGGCCCCATGGCCCTCGTGCCAGCAATCATAGTCGGTGACCATCGCCACCGAGGCATAGCAAAGCTCAGCCTCCCGGGCGAGCCGCGCTTCGGACAGGCCGGTCATCCCAATCACATCCGCGCCCCAACTGCGGTACATGCGGCTTTCGGCGCGGGTGGAAAACTGCGGACCTTCCATCGACAGATAGGTCGCGCCCGTGTGGATCGTCAGCCCCCCAGCCCGGCCGGCCTCGGCCGCAAGGTCTGACAGACGGGGACAGGTCGGGTCGGCCAGGCTGACATGGGCCACGCAACCGGGGCCGAAAAAACTCATCGGGCGGCTGCGGGTCCGGTCGATGAACTGCTCGACGATCACGAAATCGCCGGGGCGAAACTCTTCTCGCAGCGATCCTACCGCCGAGACGGCAAGCAGGTCGGTGCAGCCCAGCCGCTTCAGCACGTCGATGTTGGCGCGGTAGGGCACGGTTGCGGGGTCATGCACATGCCCGCGCCCGTGACGCGGCAAAAAGGCAACCGGCAGGCCCCCAAGGCGGCCAACCAGCACTTCGTCCGACGGCCTGCCCCAGGGGGATTTGACCTTTACCCAGCTGGCGCCCTCCAGCCCGTCAATCTGGTAGACCCCCGATCCGCCAATGACGCCAAGCATGGTCTGCATGGGGGCCCCTTTCGATCCGACGCGGGCAGGATAGACCGCCCCGCAGCGCCAGAAAAGGGCGTTGTCCGTTGGGATTCCCGGCCTGTCTCTCCCCACAGCCTTGCGCGGGGCAGGGGCCTTGGCCATGCTGAAGGAAAGGGACGGAGGACACATGCCGGGAGAGGAGATCAGGCTGCAAAGCCTTGCCGACTTGGTCGAGGCGCGCGCAGCGAATGGGGGCCGGGTGATCGTTGCCATGGCCGGGGCGCCAGGGTCGGGCAAGTCGACGCTGGCGGAAAAGCTGGTGGGCAAGTTGAACGGGCGCCAGCCGGGCCTTGCCGTTGTCCTGCCAATGGACGGCTATCACTACGACGACCTTTATCTGGTCCCGGCGGGCCTCAGACCCCGAAAGGGCGCGCCGCAGACCTTCGACGTGAGCGGCCTCTATCATACGCTGAAGCGGCTCCGCGCCCAGGACGAGGCCGAGGTTGCCGTCCCGGTCTTCGACCGCCA
The DNA here is from genome assembly GCA_025458105.1 of Tabrizicola sp. GTDB lineage: Bacteria > Pseudomonadota > Alphaproteobacteria > Rhodobacterales > Rhodobacteraceae > Tabrizicola. Next base: position 21,042 of record JALOTD010000010.1, read on the forward strand.
GATCGAAATCGCACGGGCGGGGGCGCGGCTGATCCCGGCCTCGGTCGCCACTATCGTCTGTGAGGGGAACTGGCTCCTTCTGGACCAGACCCCCTGGGATCGGCTGCGACCGATGTTCGACATCACGGTCATGGTCGACGTGCCCGAACACATCCTCCGCGCCCGCCTGCGTGGCCGGTGGGAGCGGCTGGGCCTGTCGGAGCCAGAGATCATGGCGAAACTGGAAGAGAACGATTTGCCGAACGGGCGGCTGGTCCGCGACGGGTCGGTGGCCGCCGACTGGCGGATCGGCAACGGCTGAGGGGGGAGAGTATGGACCTGATCGACACGCACCAGCATCTGATCCTGCGGGATCGTATCGGCTATGCCTGGACGGGTGAGTTCCCGATCCTCGGCGGAGACTTCACGCGCGAGGATTACGCGGGCCTGGTCGCAGGCAAGGGGGTGGGTGCCACGATCTTCATGGAAACCGGGGTCGACGATGCCGACTACCAGGCCGAGGCGCGGCTGGTCGCGGGCATGATCGGGACAAGCGTGGGCGGGGTGCCAATGCTGGGGCAGATCGCCAGCGTCCGGCCCGAGTGGGCCGAAGGGTTCGACGCCTGGCTGGAGGAGGCGCAGGGTTTGCGGGTCGTGGGCTTCCGGCGCATCCTGCATGTGGTTCCGGACGAGGTGTCGCTCACCGACACCTTCCGGGCGAACCTGCGCAAGATCGGGCGGGCGGGTTATCCGTTCGATCTGAACTTCCTGTCGCGCCAGCTGATCCCGATCGGAGTTCCCCTGCTGCGGGCCTGCCCGGATCAGGCCTACATCCTGGACCACTGTGGGGTTCCGGATGTGGCGGGGGGGGATTGGGAGGTCTGGAAAGCGGGGATCGACGCGGTCGCGGCTTTTCCGAATGTGGTCGTCAAGCTGTCCGGGATCACCACCTACTGCGCGCCGGGGACCGGGTCGACCACGGTGGTCAGGCCCTACTTCGAGCACCTCTTGGAGGCGTTCGGGCCGCAGAGGATGCTCTGGGGCGGGGACTGGCCGGTCGTCAACCTGGGCGCGGGCCTGCTGGGCTGGATCGACATCACGCGGGACCTGCTGGCGGGCCTGTCAGAGGCCGAACAGGCGGCCATCGCGCAAGGGACGGCGAAGCGGGTCTATGGGGTCTAGGGGTGTCCACGCGTGGACAGGATGATGAGACCCAAAGGATTCAAACACTTGGCTGTGGACATTTACCAAAACTTAACCGATGGCCAGCATGAACCCGCAAAGGGGGGCCGCACATGACTCCGGATGAGTTCATCGCCAAATGGCGCCAGGTCGAGCTGAAGGAACGCACGGCCAGCCAGTCGCATTTCCGTTGTTGGCCATGCTTCTGTCGACCATGGCGCAGAGGAATACGTGCGCGGCGACGTGACCACGTACATCGTGGGGGATACTTCTCCATTGTCAGGCGCGGCATGAAGGGCGTCTACCAACATGCCAGCAAGAAACACCTGCACCACTACGCGGCGGAACTCGCATCCGCTTCAGAACCCGTGCGGCGAACGGTTTGAATGACATAGTTAGGGCGGATTTCGCGCTTAAGGGTGTTGGCGGGAAGCGAGTGCTTTACCGGGATTAGTTCGGCGTGTAGAATCTGCGCCGGAGGCGCAGAAGTTGCTGAAACCAATCAGAATCACGGTTAAGGGAAGCGACGTTGGCGGCGAAGATGCGCCAACGGTTGAAGACCTCATGGCCCAAATTCTGGACTTTGTAGGCATCCTGAAGGGCGTAGAGGATGCGCTTGCCGAGGACGGCAAGAGAGAGATCGTGTGGCGAATCACTGACGTCACGCGAAATTCTCCATTGTCCTTCGAGATCACGCCATTCCCAAAGACCTATGGGATGAATGTTGATCGGCGCGCCGCGCAGGTTGTCGCCTCTGCGGCTCAAGGCATTCAGGCATTGACCGCAGGTGAAAGCCGCCCTGCATTCTTCTCCGACACTTTGGTCGAGAAGGTCGAACACCTGCATGAACGTGTCACCAACGGTTTGGCGACCACGACAGTTGACTTTTCCGACTACCCGGAAGCACCAGCCGTCGAGATTTCCAAACCGAATGCTGCAAGGCAGGTTTCCGTCATCAAGGCCTACAGGGCACCGCGCGCTGTTCCACACAAAGAACTGGGGTCTGTTGAGGGGACGATCAGCCGTGTTGAACTAGACGCCCGCGAGCGGCCCGTGATATGGCTTAAGACCCGGCTAGATGGCCAAAGTGTCAAGTGCGTTGCGAACGACGACGCGCTTGATCGGATTGGGCACTATGAAGTCGGAGAAGTCCTAAAGGGACTGCGGATCATGGTTTTCGGGCTTATCACATACAAGGACTTGGAAGAAATCGCGTCCGTTGATGTCGAAGGTGTCCATGTCTTCGCGGATGATTCCGAACTGCCTGACCTCGACAAAATTGTAGACCCGGGCTTCACGAAGGGCGTCGAATCCTCGGCATTCTTGGAGGCCTTAAGACAGAATGGTTAAGCCTCTGAGGATCTACTGGGATGCATGCGCCTGGATCGCGTTTATAGCCGAAGAGAAGGCAATCCCTACGAAAACTGCCAGCCCTGAGAACCGCTATGCAATGTGCCTTAACGTTTTGGAGGCGGCGCGAAAGGGGAAGTATGAGATTGTCACCTCGGCATTTACGCTCGCTGAGGTGTGCAAGAGTCCTGAAGTGGTAAGCAGTCCGATAGACAATTTGGCAGCGTTCTTCGAGCGCAGCTACATTCTCGTCGTGCCGGTGGACCTATCTATCGGTCGCCGCGCGCAGGCAATGCAGGCTTCTGGCTTGGTGACCTTGAAGCCAGCAGACACAGTGCATTTGGCGTCTGCGCAAAGAGCTAGGGTCGCGGAACTTCACACCTTTGACGATAAAATTCTGGCACTCGACGGGAAGGTTCTAGGTGCGGATGGGACTGCGATAAAGGTGTGTCGTCCTACCCAAGGAGTGCCATTGGGCCCGTTATTTGAGGAACCCAGCAATGAACCTAAACCAACAGCAGAGTGACCGTTTCAAGAAGCTGCCCGTCAGCTAGAGTGCGATGACGACGAAACGCGCTTCGATGCGAAGCTAATGAAGATCGTGAAGGCTCCAAGGCCAAAGGACGACTAAATCAAGACGTGATCCGGCCTATACCGCCGGGGTTGGATCGCGCTTGGCGGCTGGCTTGTCAAATTTATTACTGCCCAATCTAGGGTGATTGTGACCCCTAGGCTTGGAAAACATCGCGTGTTTGTTTGGTTGGAGACCTCCGCACTTCCAGATAGCGCCGCTTTTGCCATCGCCCGCGACGATGACACGACCTTCGGCATCCTGCACTCGCGGTTTCATGAGCTTTGGGCCTTGCGGATGGAGACCTCTCTGGAGGACCGGCCGCGCTATACCCCCTCGACCACCTTCGAGACCTTCCCCTTCCCGGAAGGCCTGACCCCGGACATCCCCGCAAGGGACTATGCGGATGACCCCCGGGCCGTGGCGATTGCGGCGGCGGCGGCGCGGTTGAATGAGTTGCGGGAGAACTGGTTGAACCCCTCGGACCTGATCCAGCGGGTGCCGGAGGTGGTGCCGGGGTATCCCGACCGCATCCTCCCGGTGGACGACAAGGCGGCGGCGGTCCTGAAGACGCGGACGCTGACCAACCTTTACAACCAGCGCCCGGCCTGGCTGGACCAAGCTCACAAGGCGCTCGACCAGGCGGTGGCAGAGGCTTATGGCTGGGGCGAGGACTGGCGCGCGGGGATGGGCGAGGACGAGATCCTCGCGCGGCTTTTCCGGCTGAACCAGGCGCGGGCAGCGGCGCAGGGGTAGCGCATTCCCGCTGGCCATGTGACGGATTTGCCGCTACTCTGATCCGAAGACCCGGGGAACACATCCGGGCTTGAGGCAGAACAGGCGTATCAGGCGGTATCCCATGACTGAGATGGTCTATGGCTCCAACCCCGTGCGGGTGACGGAGCCGGTCCTTCCCCGCTGGTGGCGGACAATCGACAAGTGGACGCTGACGAGCGTCTTTGTGCTGTTCGGGATCGGGCTGCTTCTGGGGCTGGCGGCAAGTGTGCCGCTGGCCACGCGCAACGGGCTGGAGCCGTTCTTCTACGTGCAACGGCAGGCCTTCTTCGGCGGCGTGGCGCTGGCGGTGATGATCGGCATCTCGATGATGTCGCCGGACATGGTGCGCAGGCTTGGGGTCCTGGGGTTTGCGGTGTCGCTGGTGGCCTTGATGCTGCTGCCGCTTCTGGGGACGGATTTCGGCAAGGGGGCGGTGCGGTGGTTCAGTCTGGGGTTTGCCAGCGTCCAGCCGTCCGAGTTCCTGAAGCCTGGCTTCGTGATCGTGACGGCCTGGCTGATCGCCGCGGCGCAGGATCTGAACGGGCCGCCGGGGCGGACGGTGAGTTTCGCGCTGATGCTGCTGGTGGTGGGGTTCCTGGCGATGCAGCCGGACTTTGGCCAGTCGGCGCTGATCATCTTCGCCTGGGGGGTGATCTATTTCGTGGGCGGTGCGCCGATGACGCTGATCGTGGTGATCGGGGGCATCGTGGGCGTGGCGGGGCTGGTGTTCTACGAAAGCTCCGAACACTTCGCGCGGCGGATCGACGGGTTCCTGAGCCCGGACGTGGACCCGCGCACGCAGCTGGGGTACGCGGCGAACGCGATCCAGGAGGGCGGGTTCTTCGGAGTGGGCGTGGGCGAGGGGCAGGTCAAGTGGTCGCTGCCGGACGCGCATACCGATTTCATCATCGCGGTCGCGGCCGAGGAATACGGGCTGATCCTGGTGCTGGTGATCCTGGCTTTGTACGGGGTGATCGTGGTCCGGTCGCTGGCGCGCCTGTTGCCCGAGCGCGACCCGTTCGCGCGGCTGGCGGGCGCGGGGCTTGCGTGCATCTTCGGCGTGCAGGCGATGATCAACATGGGTGTTGCGGTGCGGCTTCTGCCGGCGAAGGGCATGACGCTGCCCTTCGTGAGCTATGGCGGGTCATCGGTCATCGCGGCGGGGATCACGATGGGGATGCTTCTGGCGCTGACACGCCACCGTCCGCGCGGACAGATGAGCGACGTCTTCCGGCGGGGGCGGTGATGGCTGTGCGTGGCCCTTGTGATCTTCCTCTTTACGGTGATCTTCCCCTTCACTGTGGTCTTCCCCCTCACCCCGGCCCTCTCCCCCGGGGGGAGAGGGAGGCGCGGGTTGCCGAGGGAGGTCCCGGACAATGAGCGGCAAGCTTCTGTTGATCGCGGCGGGGGGCACCGGCGGGCACATGTTCCCCGCGCAAGCCCTGGCCGAGGCGATGCTGGCGCGGGGCTGGCGGGTGAAGCTCTCGACCGATGACCGCGGTGCGCGCTATGCGGGCGGGTTTCCCGAAATGGTGAAGGTCGAGAAAGTGGCCAGCGCCACCTTTGCGCGAGGGGCGGCGGCGGCGAAAGTTCTGGTGCCCTTCCGCATTCTGGGCGGCATTCTCGACGCCATCGTCTCGCAACTGCGGGACAGGCCTGCGGTGGTGGTGGGCTTCGGCGGCTATCCGTCGATTCCGGCCCTGTCGGCGGCCTGGCTGTTGCGGCGGCCAAGGATGATCCATGAACAGAACGGCGTCCTGGGGCGGGTGAACCAGGTGTTCGCGCGCCGGGTCGGCAAGGTGGCTTGCGGCACCTGGCCCACGACCTTGCCCTCGGGGGTAGACGGCGTGCCCACGGGCAACCCCGTGCGCGGGGCGGTGCTGGAGCGCGCGGCCGCCCCCTACATCCCGCCCGGCGATTATCCGATGTCTTTGGTGGTGATCGGCGGCAGTCAGGGGGCGAGAGTGCTGTCGGACCTAGTGCCGGCGGCGGTGGCCCTGCTGCCCGAGGGTCTGCGGGCGAACCTGCGGGTGGCGCATCAGGCACGGGACGAAGATGCAGCCCGCGCTGCGGCGGCCTATGAGGCGGCGGGGGTGCGCGCCGAGATTGCCTCCTTCTTCAGCGACATCCCGCGCAGGCTTTCCGAGGCGCAGCTGGTGATCAGCCGGTCGGGGGCTTCGTCCGTGGCGGATATCAGCGTGATCGGGCGTCCTGCGATCCTGATCCCCTTTGCGGCAGCGACGGGCGATCATCAGACGGCGAATGCCAAGGGGTTGGTTGACGCTGGGGGAGCGGTAGTGGTGCAGGAGAAGGCGCTTGACGCAAGCGCGCTTGCAGGCCACATCGCCGCGATCCTGGAAGACCCGCACAAGGCCGAGACGATGGCGCGGGCGGCCCTGGGCGAGGGCAAGCCGGACGCGACCGCGCGACTGGTGGCCCTGGTAGAAGAGTTGGGCGGAGAGACGCAATGAACGCAGCAACCAAGCTTCCGCTTGAACTGGGACCGATCCATTTCGTCGGCATCGGCGGGATCGGGATGTCGGGCATCGCCGAGGTCCTGATGACGCTGGGCTATGCGGTGCAGGGGTCGGACGCAAAGGCGTCGAAGATCACCGACCGGCTGGTCAAGCTCGGGGCCACGTTCTTCGAGGGGCAGCGGGCCGAAAACATCGGCGACGGCGTGTCGGTCGTGGTGATCTCGAGCGCCATCAAGAAGGGCAACCCGGAACTGGAAGAGGCACGGCGGCGGAAGTTGCCGGTGGTGCGCCGGGCGGAGATGCTGGCGGAACTGATGCGGCTCAGGTCGAACATCGCGATTGCCGGGACGCATGGCAAGACGACCACCACGACGATGGTGGCGACGCTTCTGGACAAGGGCGGGTTCGATCCGACCGTCATCAACGGGGGCGTGATCCATGCCTATGGCTCGAACGCTCGGGCCGGGGCGGGGGAGTGGATGGTGGTGGAGGCGGACGAATCCGACGGGTCCTTCAACCGGCTGCCAGCGACCATTGCCATCGTGACCAACATCGACCCCGAGCATATGGAACATTGGGGGACCTTCGACAATCTGCGCAAGGGATTCCTGGATTTCGTGTCGAACATCCCGTTCTATGGGCTGGCCGTGTGCTGCACGGACCACCCGGAGGTGCAGGCGCTGGTGGGCCGGGTGACGGATCGCCGGGTGGTGACCTTCGGCTTCAACGCTCAGGCCGACGTGCGGGCGGTGAACCTGCGGTACGAGGCTGGCGTCGCGCATTTCGACATCGCCTTGCAGGGCGAGGATCAGGTGATCGAAGGGTGTACTCTGCCGATGCCAGGCGACCACAACGTGTCGAACGCGCTGGCAGCGGTGGCCGTGGCGCGGCATCTGGGGATGAAGCGCGAAGAGATCCGCGAGGCTTTGGCGGGGTTTGCGGGCGTGAACCGGCGTTTCACCAAGGTGGCCGAGGTCGGGGGCGTCACGATCATCGACGATTACGGCCACCATCCGGTGGAGATCGCGGCGGTGCTGAAAGCCGCGCGGCAGGCGACGAAAGGGCGGATCATCGCGGTGCACCAGCCGCACCGCTATACGCGGCTCTCAAGCCTCTTCGAGGAGTTCTGCACCTGTTTCAATGAGGCGGATGTGGTGGCCATCGCCGATGTCTATGCGGCGGGCGAGGAGCCGATCGCCGGGGCATCCCGTGACGACCTTGTCGCGGGCCTGATCGCGCATGGCCATCGTCATGCCCGCGCGATGCTGGATGAGGCCGATCTGGCGCGGCTGGTCCGTGAACAGGCCCGGCCGGGGGATATGGTGGTCTGCCTGGGGGCCGGGACAATCAGCGCCTGGGCCAATGCATTGCCCGCCCGGCTGATGGGCCAGGCGGCATGATTGGGACGGATTCTCGGCGTAAATCCATAGGTGTGGCTGCATGAGCACCCCGCTGATCCTGGGTGCCTTGTGGGTTGTGGCCTCGGCCATCGTGGCGATGCTGCCGATGCGGCGGCAAATGGTGCCGGGGATTGCGCTGCTGATTGCGGCCCCGGTTCTTCTGGTCTGGATCGGTTATGCCCATGGCTGGCTTTGGCTGGCAATCGGCCTTTTTGCCTTTGTCTCGATGTTCCGCAACCCGCTGCGCTATTTCCTGCGCCGGGCGCTGGGCCGTCCTGCTCCGCTGCCGAAAGAGCTGGAGAAGTGATGGTTCCCCTGGGCCTCTGCATGGTCTGGCTGATCGTGGCGAATGTGATCGCCATGTTCCCCTCGCGCGATTATCATTGGCGCGCGGCCTATGTGCTGATTGCCATCGGCGTGCCGCTTCTGGGCTGGGTGACCTGGGAACTGGGGCCGATCGTCGGCATGGTGGTGCTGGCGGCGGGGGCCTCGATCCTGCGCTGGCCGGTGATCTTCTTCTGGCGCTGGCTGCGTCGGCGATTGGGGTAGGGGATGTTCGGGCGCGAGAACGAGTTGCTGACCACTTTGCTTGCCATGGGGCTGGCCACGGCGGCGCTGACCGCGCTCATCACCTGGCTTGCGGGCTGGCGCTATGGCCGTCGCCGCGCGATCGTGGTGCCGATCCTGGCGCTGGTGGCTCTGGGCATCCTTATGGTGCGGGTCGCGGGCGAGGGCGGGGACCCGGCGCTGGACTTTGGCGCCTTCGGGATGATCTATGCCGGGCCGGTGATCGCCGGCGGGATGATCGGCCTGGTCCTGTCGCGGCGGGGCTGAGGGCCTGCGGAGCCCCGATGTCCCGAGAAGGCGCGGCGGGTAAGGGAAAGCCGACCGCCGGGCCTGTTGCGCGGGGCTATGGCCCGCCGTTAGGCTTGGCGCGGGGCAATTCAGATCCCGGGAGCAAGCAGATCATGGAACCCATGCTGATCGTTGCCGCCATCGGAATTGGCGCTGTCGCCGCCACGATCTCGGGTGCCCTTGCCAGGCGGACGGGGTTTCTGGCGGGCGCGATCCTGCCCGCCCTGATGATCGGGTTCACTGTCTACTCGAATGGAATGACCGTGCACCCTGAAGGCCGGATGGGCCAGGGTATGCTGGTCGTCTTCATCCTGATCCCGCTGTCGGTCGTCATCACTCTAGGTTGGGCCGTGGGCCTTTGGCTGCGGACGGCAGACAAGCGGCGACAGACCGACGACCGGTGATTGTCCCTTGCGCGGGGCGGGACGGCGGGATGCGCGTCTGCCTTGGGTGATTGACGGGATGTGACGCAACGCGCATCAAGCTCGCAGGGTCTGGCAAGTGGCGCGGTGCCAAGAGACGAGGCGCGGATGAAGGTTGACGACATCAAGGACGAGAAGTCGTTGCAAGCCTGGCTGGAGGCCCGGCCAGAGGCCAGCCGTCGGGCCGATGCAATAAGCCTTGCCCAACGTTCCGCGCTGCGGGTTCTGCCGGTGTTTGCCGGGGCCATGGGTACAGACTGGGCACGAAAGGCTGATTTGACAGTGCTGCCGATCTTGAGGGCAAATCTGACCTCGGGGGTTGCGCGTAAAACTACAGAAACGGAGCTTCGACAAGCAAATAACTGTGCAAATGGCGATGCAGGCGACGTCGCACTTTCGGCTTTGGCAGTTGATTATGCGTTTGGCGCAGGCGAAGCCGCTGAGGCAGCCCAATATGCCGGAAGAGCAGCCGCATATACCTCCGAAGGCCACAAGGCCGCTGTCGCATACTCCAGCGAGTCTACTGAAGCCGCACATAGGGCTACGCATTCCGCTGTTGCAAACGGCACCTCTGAAGGAGCCTATCGCGGCATCGCCGCTTATCTTACGAGGGCGTTTTGGTCAGAGATACGGGCTGATGCGCTTGAGATTGAAGATGGCAACGAACCGGCCGTCTTTCCACTATGGTCTGCCGCTACCCCAGAATGGTTCAAGACTAACGACGCAACCGCCCGGAAAATCTGGGCGAAAGATCCCGACATTTGGTCATTCTGGCTGCGTTGGTGGGATGGCATTCTGGCGGGCCGTCCATTGCCGGATGAACTGCAGCTAAAGGTGGCGCTGATATCCGAAGACACATGGAAGGCCGGTCCTGCAGCTGTCGCTGACGCAATCCGCCGAATTGAGACGGACCTGGCCCTGGATGCAACGGACAACGGCGAGCGGGTGGAGCCGAATCCGGAGACTGGTCTTCTTCGGCTTGTTCCGGGCTCGGCATTGCCGGAGGACATTGCGGTCTACGCGCGGCGCAAGATTGAAAAGGCCATCGCGCTGGTCGATGCCCAGTCCTTCCAGCAATACGGCAGCCTTTCGGCTGACCTTGCCATGCTGATGTCAGCTGTTGACGACGCGTCGAACCTGCCGATGGAGTTGTTCGACAGCTGTGTCAGCGCCTCGCGCCGCCTGGCTACCAGGGTGGCCAACGGGGAATGTCCCCCCGTGGAAAAGGATGCCGTGCTGAACGACTACCGTTCCCGTCTGCGGGAAGTTGCGGCAGACATCCTGGCCCATGATCCGCAAACGCAAGCGGTGCTGGAGCGCCGTAACCGGATCGTCGGAAACGACGCACTTATCGTTGCAGCGGATGTCGTCACAGGTGCAGCGGCACAGGTCGTTCCGATCACGGAAGGTGCCCTCGCAACCGCGCTGCCGCGCGATGCTGCGCTTTCCACAAACCCGCAGGCTGATGCGGAGGATCGCAAGGATGCGACTTATCGCCTGGCTGGCCGCCTTCTAAGGATCGGTAAATGGGTTACCTTGGGCGTTGGAGGGACCGGGGCTGCCATCATCGGGTCGAAAGAGGTCCTGGAAGCCATTCCTGCAATCCAGGCTTCTCCCCTCTTCCAGCAAGCGCTAAGCGCCATTCTTCGTTGGCTGGGCTTGGGCTGATCTTCGGGGGCAAGGCTCTCGGAAATCTCTGCCCTATTCCAGAATGCCGCTTCCAGTCGGGACCGTTCTAGATAACACCTTGCGTCTGCCCCTCAGCCCCGGCTACCACCCGCATATGACCACTCTTCCCCCTGTCCGCGGCGTGCTGACGCCGGACCGTCCCTTGGCTGACCTGACCTGGCGCGTTTCTGAGGGGGCTTGATCCATCGGTTGACGTGTTTCCGATGGGGGTCGGGTCGAACCTGATCGTCCGCGACGGCGGCATCCGGGCAGTGGTGATCCGGCTGGGACGTGGGTTCAACGGGATTTCGGTCGACGGCGAGCGGGTCACCGCCGGGGCCGCCGCGCTGGACGCCCATGTGGCGAAGCGGGCGGCAGAGGCGGGGCTGGACCTGACCTTTCTGCGCACGATCCCCGGGTCGATCGGCGGGGCGGTACGGATGAATGCGGGGTGCTATGGCAGCTATGTCGCTGATGTGCTGGAGGAAATCCGGATCGTTACTCGGTCGGGTGAGGCGGTGACGCTGCCTGCGCGCGCGCTGAAACTGCGGTACCGGCAAAGTGACCTGCCCGAGGGCGCGGTGATCGTACAGGCTACGTTCCGCAGCGCGACAGCTGATCCACAGGCGCTGGAAGCGCGGATGGAGGACCAGATCGCCAAGCGCGATGCGTCGCAGCCGACCAAGGAGCGCAGCGCGGGCTCCACCTTCCGCAACCCCGTGGGCTATAGCTCCACGGGCCGGGCCGATGACAGCCATGAACTGAAGGCCTGGAAGGTGATCGACGACGCGGGTATGCGCGGCGCGCGGCTGGGCGGGGCGCAGATGTCGGTCATGCATTCCAACTTCCTGATCAACGCCGGTGGCGCCACTGCCGCCGATCTGGAAAATCTGGGCGAGGACGTGCGAAAAAAGGTTTTCCAATCAAGCGGTATCACGTTAGAGTGGGAAATCATGCGGGTCGGAGAACACTCGCGCGAATAACAAATCACGGGTCGGCAACAGACCCGGATGAGGCAGAAGATGGCGGGCGCATCGAGCAGGATGGCCCCCAGAGTGGCGGTGTTGATGGGTGGGCTTTCCGCTGAGCGGGAGGTTTCGCTTGTCTCTGGGCGCGAATGCGCTGCGGCACTTCGGGAGGCCGGTTATCAGGTGACGGAGGTCGATTGCGGCCCCGATTTGCCTGCGCGCCTTGTCGATCTGAAACCCGACGTCTGTTTCAACGCGCTGCACGGTCGCTGGGGCGAGGACGGCTGCGTTCAGGGCATCCTGGAATGGCTGAAGATCCCCTATACCCATTCGGGCGTGCTGGCCTCGGCGCTGGCGATGGACAAGGAAAAGACCAAGGACGTCTACCGCGCCGTCGGTCTGCCGGTCGTGGAAAGCGTGCTGGCGGCCCGCGAAGAGGTTGAGGCGCGGCATGTCATGCCCGCGCCCTATGTGGTGAAGCCGTACAACGAAGGCTCATCCGTCGGGGTCTACATCGTGCGCGAGGGGTCGAATGCGCCCCGGCTGGCGGCAAGCATGCCCGCGCAGGTCATGGTCGAGGCCTATGTGCCGGGCCGCGAGCTGACGACGACGGTGATGGGCGACCGGGCCTTGGGGGTGACGGATATCATCACTGACGGCTGGTATGACTACGACGCCAAGTACAAGCCGGGTGGCAGCCGACATGAGTGCCCGGCGCAGGTGCCAGCCGAGATTGAGGCGGCCTGCCTTGACTATGCCTTGCGCGCCCACCAGGCGCTGGGATGCCGGGGTGTCAGCCGGACGGATTTCCGCTGGGACGAGGCGCGGGGTCTGGCCGGGTTGATCCTTCTGGAGACCAACACACAACCGGGAATGACACCCACATCGCTGGCCCCGGAACAGGCGGCGATGCAGGGCATCGGTTTTCCGGAGTTCTGCGCCTGGATGGTGAGGGACGCGTCATGCGACCGCTGATCGCCCGCCGCGCAACGCCGACGCAACGGCGCGACCCGGCGCCGTCGAAATGGGCGTACCGGGCGCAGCGCTGGATGCTTACGCCCTATGTGCGGCTGTTCCTGCGCACTGGCCTGCCGACGCTGGTGCTTTTGGGCGGGGTCGGGATCTGGTTCAGCCATGAGCCGAACCGCGTGGCGCTGGTCGCCCAGCTGACGCATCTGCGCGAGGAATTCGAGGCCCGTCCCGAGTTCCGCGTGTCCTTGGCCCGGGTCGAGGGGGCCTCGCCCGAACTGGCCGAGGCGGTGCGGGCGCGGCTGGAGTTGCCCTTGCCCATGTCGTCCTTCGACATCGACCTTGACGCTGCCCGCGAACGGATCGAGGCGCTGGACGCTGTCCTGCGCGCCGATCTGCGGGTGCGGTCGGGCGGGGTGCTGCAGGTCATGGTCACCGAACGTGTGCCGGTTGCGGTCTGGCGCACCGAGGACGGCCTGACGCTGGTCGATGAGACAGGGCACCGTGTGGCCGGATTGCTGGCGCGGTCCGACCGGCCCGACCTGCCGCTGATCGCCGGCGAAGGGGCAGACCTCGCCACGCCCGAAGCGCTGGCGCTGATTGATGCCGCCGGTCCCCTTGGCCCGCGCATCCGCGGTCTGGTCCGGGTGGGCGAGCGGCGCTGGGACATCGTGCTGGACCGCGACCAGCGCGTGATGTTGGATGAGCCGCGACATTCTGACTGTAGACCTCCGGTCGGACCACCGCCCGACCCTTCGACTTTCCCCCAACGCCCTTGCCGAGTTGCGCCGCGCACAAGGCATCGAAATCGTGGAGAACGAACTGTGACCGATCTCTATACCTCTCAGCGTGCCATGCGAAACATGCGCCGGGCTGCCATGCAGCGCGGGGTCATCGCCATTCTGGATGTGGGCACGTCGAAGATTGCCTGTCTGATCCTGCGCTTTGACGGGCCCGACCGCCTGCGCGAACAGGACGGGGTGGGCCCCATGGCCGGGCAAAGCCAGTTTCGCGTGATCGGCGCGGCGACAACCCGGTCGCGCGGTGTGCGTTTTGGCGAGATCGCGGTGATGAACGAGACCGAGCGCGCCATTCGGACGGCAGTTCAGGCCGCGCAAAAGATGGCGAATGTGCGGGTCGATCATGTGATCGCCTGCTTTTCGGGGGCGGAACCGCGGAGTTACGGGCTGGCGGGCGAGTTGGACCTGAACGACAGCGTGGTCAGCGAACAGGACGTAAGCCGCGTGCTGGCGGCCTGCGACGTGCCAGACCTCGGGGCTGGGCGCGAGGTGCTGCACGCCCAGCCGGTGAACTTTGCGCTGGACCACCGCAGCGGCTTGGGCGACCCGCGCGGACAGATTGGGCATCGGCTGGCGGTCGACATGCACCTTCTGTCGGTCGAGGGCGATGTGGTGCAGAACCTCCTCTACTGCATAAAGCGCTGCGACCTGGAGCTGGCTGGCATCGCGTCCTCGGCCTATGTCAGCGGCATCTCGGCGCTGGTCGAGGATGAGCAGGAATTGGGTGCCGCCTGCATCGACATGGGCGGGGGCGCGACCGGCCTGTCGATCTTCATCAAGAAGCACATGATCTATGCCGACAGCGTGCGCATGGGCGGCGACCATGTGACAAGCGACATCTCCAAGGGTCTGCAGATCCCGGTCGCGGTGGCCGAGCGGATCAAGACGCGGCACGGCGGACTTTACGCGACCGGCATGGACGACCGCGAGATGATCGACATCGGTGGCGACAGCGGCGACTGGGAAAAGGACCGCCGCCAGATCAGCCGGACCGAACTGATCGGCATCATGCGGCCCCGGGTCGAGGAAATCCTGGAGGAAGTGCGCGCCACGCTGGACGCGGCCGGGTTCGACAGCTTGCCCAGCCAGCAGATCGTGCTGACCGGGGGCGGTAGTCAGATCCCCGGGCTGGATGGCCTTGCGACCCGCATCCTTGGGCAGCGCGTGCGCCTTGGTCGGCCCCTGCGCGTGCAGGGACTGCCGCAGGCGGCGACGGGGGCGGCTTTTGCCAGCGCAGTGGGCCTTTGCCTTTTTGCGGCGCACCCGCAGGACGAATGGTGGGACTTCGAAATCCCCGCCGAACGCTATCCGGCACGGTCGCTGCGGCGGGCCGTCAAATGGTTCAAGGACAACTGGTGACCCCAATATCCTGCATCCCCAGCGAAATGCCGCTGAAATCGGGGAAAATCGCCCCAGATTTTGCGGTCACGCCATGTTTTTTGCGTGACGTTTTTCCGGGTTGTGGATAGAATCGGGGATAAGTCGGTGATTTTGCACACGGGACAGTTGCGCAGGACACCGGAATAAAAACAGGCGGCGGACAAGAAACGGAACGGGCAAACCCATGGCACTCAATCTGACGATGACTTCCGAGCGTGAAGAGCTGAAGCCTCGCATCACCGTCTTCGGTGTGGGCGGGGCAGGCGGGAACGCGGTGAACAACATGATCGACAAGGCGCTGGAAGGCGTCGAGTTCGTCGTGGCGAACACGGACGCGCAGGCCCTGCAACAGAGCCGGGCCCATGCCCGCATCCAGATGGGTGTGAAGGCGACGGAAGGTCTGGGCGCAGGTGCGCGGCCTTCGGTCGGCGCGGCGGCGGCAGAGGAGACGATCGAAGAAATCGTCGATCACCTGGCGGGCGCGCACATGTGCTTCATCACTGCGGGCATGGGCGGTGGAACCGGCACCGGGGCGGCCCCGATCATCGCGCAAGCAGCGCGGGAGCTGGGCGTGCTGACGGTGGGCGTGGTCACGAAGCCCTTCCAGTTCGAAGGCGGCAAGCGCATGCGCCAAGCCGAGGAAGGGATCGAGGCGCTGCAGAAGGTGGTTGACACCCTTATCATCATCCCGAACCAGAACCTCTTCCGGCTGGCGAACGAACGCACCACCTTTACCGAAGCCTTCGCGATGGCTGATGATGTCCTGTATCAGGGCGTCAAGGGCGTGACCGACCTGATGGTGCGGCCTGGCCTGATCAACCTCGACTTCGCCGACGTCCGCGCGGTGATGGACGAGATGGGCAAGGCGATGATGGGCACGGGCGAAGCCACCGGCGACGACCGCGCGATCCAGGCCGCCGAAAAGGCGATTGCCAACCCGCTTTTGGACGAGATCAGTCTGCACGGCGCCAAGGGCGTTCTCATCAACATCACCGGCGGGCATGACCTGACGCTCTTCGAACTGGACGAAGCCGCGAACATCATCCGCGAGAAGGTGGACCCGGACGCGAATATCATCGTCGGCTCGACGCTGGATACCGGGATGGAAGGCCGCATCCGCGTGTCGGTCGTAGCGACCGGCATCGATGCTTCGGCGGCCAACAAGGCCGAGGTTCCGGTGGCGCGCCGCTCGATGGCCGCTCCGCTGACGCTGACGCCCTCGCATCAGAGTGAAGCACACCGTCCAGCACCTCAGCCGATGTTTGAGGCCCCCTCGGTTGCACCGGTGATGCCGGAACCGGAAGAGGCGCTGGAAAGCGAGCTGTTCGATGCAGCCGCCTCGCAGGCGGAAATCGCGCAGGATGCCGACGACCTGGTCGATGACCTGCCGCCGCCCGCCTATCGTCCGGCGGCCCCAGCGCCCCAGCCCTCGCTGGTTCGCTCGGCCCCCGCCGCGATCGAAGCGGATGCCGGTGACTTCGTGGCCCCGCGTCCGCGCATGGCCGGTCAGCCCACTCCGGAAGCGCTGGCGCGTCTGCAGGCCGCTGTCAGCCGCCCGGCCCCTGGCGTGGGCAAGTTCCAGCGTCCAACCCCGGTGAGCACCCCGGCAGCGGCTGCTCCGGCCCCGCAGCCGACCGCCGCCGCCAAGCCTCGCTTTGGCATCGGTTCGCTGATCAACCGCATGGCAGGGCACCTGGAAAGCCAGGGTCCGGCCACCGCCCCGGTCGCCCGCACTCAACCGCCGGTGACCGCCTATGACGACGCGCATGACCCGGACAGCGACCAGGACCGGATCGAGATTCCCGCCTTCCTGCGCCGTCAGGCCAACTGAGCCGCGCTGACACATGTCCAGCAAGAGGGCCCGAGAAATCGGGCCTTTTTCTTTTGAAACAATGTGTTGGCGTTTGTTTCAGGGCTGTCACATACCGTCACAAAGAGTGAGTTGAGATCGCCCCCTCGCCCGAATACCTAAGAATGCAATCAGAGGGCGGCCCGATCCGCCCCCGCATGAGGTTGAGCTTCGTCTTGCAGAACACGCTGTCATCCGCTGTTACGTTCACTGGCCTGGGCCTGCATTCGGGCCAGATGGCGCGGATGACCGTGCGCCCGGCCCCTGCTGATCACGGCATCTGGTTCCGCCGCACCGATCTTGGCGGCGCGCTGGTTCCGGCCCACTGGGACGCCGTCACGCCGTCGCGGCTCTGCACTGTGATCGAGAACGCGGACGGTGTCTCGGTCTCGACCATCGAACATGTGATGGCGGCGCTAGCGGGCTCGGGCGTCCATAATGCTCTGATCGACATTGACGGGCCGGAGGTGCCGATCCTGGACGGGTCCGCCGTGCCTTTCGTCGCGGGATTTCTGGACGCCGGAATCGAGGGACTGGAGTCGCCGGTCCGTGCGATCCGGGTCCTGAAGCCGGTCGAAGTGCGCGAAGGTGACGCCGTCGCGCGGCTTGAGCCTGCCGAAATGCTGGAGATCGACTTCCGGATCGACTTTGCCGATGCCGCGATCGGGCAGCAGGCGCATCGCCTGAACATGGCCAACGGGGCCTTCGTGCGCGAACTTAGCGACAGCCGCACCTTCTGCCGTCAGGCCGACGTCGATGCCATGCGCGAAAAGGGCCTTGCTTTGGGTGGTACGCTGGAAAACGCGGTTGTCTTCGACGGTGACCGGGTGCTGTCGCCCGGCGGTTTGCGCCATGCCGATGAACCTGTCCGGCACAAGATGTTGGACGCGGTGGGGGATCTGGCGCTTGCGGGCGGTCCGATCCTGGGCCGCTACACCGGGGTGCGGGCTGGACATGCGCTGACCAACCGCCTCTTGCGGGCGCTGTTTGCCGATCCTGATGCCTGGTGCGCGGTCGCTTGCGGCCCGCAGACCTTTGGCAAGCTTCCGGGCGTCGGCGTGCATCCTGGCGACCTTCCGGTCGCCCGCGCCTGAAGCGCCACAGCTTCGCACGCGAAAGTCACGAAAGGCGTTTTGCGCCCCGGATTTTTCTGTGCTAGGACAAACCAAATCGCCCGGTCGGCAGGTCTTTCCGGCCTACCGAGGCGCGGCAGCAGCGCTGGGGCAGCAGGGTTGAACAGGCGGGTTATGGCAGGCGGACGTCCCGGCGCAAGGGTTCTGACGGTGGTGATTCTGGCGGCGGCCCTGTCGGGCTGCGGTGCCTTTTCGTCACAGGAACGCGCGCTCGACAGCTACACGGCGGAAGAGATCTACAAGAAGGGCGAGCTGGAACTTGAAACCAGCCGCCGCCCCGAAGATGCGCTGATCTACTTCCAGGAAGTCGAACGGCTGTATCCCTACACGGAATTCGCCAAGCGCGCCCTGATCATGCAGGCCTTCACCCTGCACAAGTCCAAGAAATACCCAGAGGCGCGCGACGCGGCCCAAAGGTTCCTGGATTTCTACCCGGGCGATGAGGATGCGCCCTATGCGCTCTACCTCATGGCGCTTAGCTATTACGACCAGATCGACGATGTCGGCCGTGACCAGGGGATCACTTTCCAGGCGCTCCGTGGCATGCGCGACGTGATCGAGACCTATCCCGACAGCGAATATGCCCGGTCCGCGATCCTGAAGTTCGACCTCGCCTTCGACCAGTTGGCCGCAAAGGAAATGGAGGTCGGCCGCTACTATCTGAAGCGCCGGCACTATGCCGCGGCGATCAACCGGTTCCGCACTGTGGTGCAGGATTTCCAGACCACCACCCACACGGCCGAGGCGCTGCACCGTCTGGTGGAATGCTATGTCGCCTTGGGCCTGAATGACGAGGCGCAGACGGCGGGCGCGATCCTGGGCTACAACTACCAGGCCTCGCCCTTCTACGACGACACCTTCCGCCTGTTGAAGGGCAAGGGCCTGTCGCCGGAAGCCAAGGGCGAAAGCTGGCTGCGCACGGTCTACCGCCAGATGGTCCGGGGCGAGTGGCTGTGAGGATGGTGCGCAGTCGCGCACCCTACGCCTGACCATGCTGCGTAGCCTGGATATCCGCGATGTCCTGATCATCGACCGGCTGAGCCTGGAGCTGCAGCCGGGCCTGAACGTGCTGACCGGAGAGACGGGGGCCGGCAAGTCGATCCTGCTGGATGCCCTGGGCTTTGTCCTTGGCTGGCGGGGCCGGGCCGATCTGGTCCGCCAGGGCGCCGCGCAGGGCGAGGTGACGGCCGCCTTCGACCTGCCCCCCACCCATGCCGCCCGCACGGTTCTGGAAGAGGCCGGGATCGAGGCAGAGGACGAGCTGATCCTGCGCCGGGTCAACGCTGCCGACGGTCGCAAGACCGCCTTCATAAACGACCGCCGCGTGTCGGGCGAGGTTCTGCGCGACCTGTCTGACCATCTGGTCGAACTGCATGGCCAGCACGACGACCGGGGTCTTCTGAACCCGCGCGGGCACCGGGCCTTGCTGGATGCCTTCGCGGGCCTTGACCTTGCCGCCTTGCGCAGCGCCTGGGCCGCGCAGCGTCAGGCCCGCGCTGCCCTGGCCGAAGCCGAAGGTGCGCTGGCCCGTGCGGCTGCGGAAGAGGATTTCCTGCGCCATGCCGTGGCGGAACTGGACAAGCTGAACCCTGAGGCCGGAGAGGACGAGGCGCTGGATGCCCGCCGCCGCCTGATGCAGGGCGGCGCGCGGATCCGCGAGGATGTGGCCAAGGCGCTGGCTGCCTTGTCAGAAGACGGGGCCGAGGGGCGGATGCGCGATGCCCTGCGTTGGCTGGAAGGTGCCTCGGACCGCGCCGAGGGGCGGCTTGACGGGGCGCTCGATGCGCTGTCGCGTGCGCTCATCGAACTCGGCGAGGCGCAGGCAGGGGTGGAAGGGGCGCTGGAGGCGCTGGATTTTGACCCCGGTGAGCTTGAGCGGGTCGAGGAGCGCCTGTTCGCGATCCGGGCGCTGGCGCGCAAGCATGGTGTTTTGCCGGACGATCTGGGCGGCTTTGCCGAAGGGCTGCGGGTGCGGCTGGCGGCGATCGACGGTGGGGCGGCGGGGATTGCGAAGCTTGCCAAGGCAGTGGCCGAGGCTGAGGCCGCTTATGCGACCGAGGCGGCCCGGGTGACCAAGGCTCGGGTGGCGGCGGCAAAGCGGCTGGATGCGGCGATGGCGGCTGAACTGGCGCCGCTGAAAATGGAACGCGCGGTCTTTGCGACCGAGATTTCGGCAGGCGAGGCCGGGCCAGAGGGCGTGGATGCGGTGACCTTCACAGTGGCGACCAACCCTGGTGCGCCCTCGGGCCCGCTGAACCGCATTGCCTCGGGCGGGGAGTTGTCGCGGTTTCTGCTGGCGCTGAAGGTTTGCCTCACGGGCGACAGCCCCGGCCTGACGCTGATCTTCGACGAAATCGACCGGGGCGTCGGCGGGGCGACAGCGGATGCCGTGGGGCGGCGACTGAAGGCGCTGGCGCAGGGGGCCCAGGTGCTGGTGGTGACGCATTCGCCCCAGGTCGCTGCCTTTGGCGCGCGGCACTGGCGGGTGGAAAAGCGCGTGGCCGGGGGACAGACGCTGTCGACCGTGACCGCGCTGCCGCCCGAGGAGCGGGTGGAGGAAATCGCCCGCATGCTGGCCGGTGACACGGTGACCGAGGCCGCGCGGGCGGCGGCTCGGGCGCTTCTGGCGGGGTAGGGGTTGGACCTCTTCAGCGCGGGCGTGATTGCGTCGGCGCGCGGGCCGAAAGGCGTGGCGTCGCGCGCCCGGCGTGAGTCGTGGCACAGGGTTAACGTCACCTTTCCACTCCGAGCGTAGAGACGGAAGGAAGACAGAAGGAAGACCGATCCAAGACGTAGGCCTATCCCCTTCGGTTCCAGATTAAGCCAACGCCCGCAAAGCCCTATGTCCGGAGGTTGATGTCCGGTCGAACCAGCGCCTTCCGTTGCATGCGTCATCGGCACTCCACCCGTCCGCTGCTGAACGCTGCGGCGGAAATGAAAGACCTTTGCGCTCTATGCATGGCGGGGCTTCCCCTTCGGCGCTACAATGCTGCACTGCGGCGTCCTATGTTTCGGGCAAGACGAAAGGACTAAACTCATGCTGACCCTTCTCAAGACGCTCATCCCCTCGGCCCGCGAAAAGGCTATCTCGGAACGCGAACGGGCCTATCTCGAGGCCTCGGTCTCGCGCTATGATCTGGAACGCCGCGAGCGGGAAATCGACAGCGGCCTCTTTCGCCAGCCGCACCCCTATTTCTGATCCAAGGGCCCCGGTACGATCTTGCCGGGGTTCATCAGGCCCAAGGGGTCGAGCGCGGCCTTCACCGCACCCATGACTTGCCAGGCTGCTCCGTGTTCGGCCGCCATGTAGGGCCGCTTGCCGAAGCCCACGCCATGTTCGCCAGTGATCGTGCCACCCAGGCGCAAGGCGCGCTCGGCCATGCGTCCGGCCAGCGCCTTGGCGGCTGCCACTTCGCTGGCGTAGTCCGGGTAAACCATCAGAATCGCGTGAAAATTCCCGTCGCCGACATGACCAAGGATCGGCCCCGGGATGCCCGATCCGGCGATGTCGGCGCGCGTTTCTTCGACCGCCTCGGCCAGCCGCGAGATCGGGACGCAGACATCTGTCACCACCGCCTTGGCCCCGGGGCGCGAGGCCAGGATGGCTCGGTAGGCCGCATGCCGCGCGGCCCAGAGGCGCGTCCGATCCTCTTGCGCGGAGGCCCAGTCCAGCCCTTCGGCGCCGAACTCTGCCGCCAGCTCGCGAAAGCGGCGCACATCCTCGGCCAGACCCTCCGGGTGGCCGTGGAACTCGACCAGAAGCTGCGGCTGGATCGGCAACGACAGCCCGGAATAGGCATTGCAAGCGGCCACAGTCTCGGCATCCAGGAATTCGATCCGCGCGGGCGTGAGGTCCATCTGCATAGTGGCCATCACGCAATCGACCGCCGCTGCAACCGAGGGGAATGCGGCCACCGCCGTCATCACCGCCTCAGGCTGACCGTGCAACCGCAGCGTCAATTCGGTCATCAGGCCCAGCGTCCCTTCCGAGCCGACGAAAAGCGCCGTCAGGTCATAGCCCGCGGCCGATTTCGGCGCGCCCGATCCGGTGCGGATCACTTGCCCACCGCTCAGCACGACCTCTAACCCCTTGATATTGTCGCGCATTGTGCCGTAGCGCACTGCCGTCGTGCCACTGGCGCGCGTCGCGGCCATCCCCCCGATCGAAGCATCGGCCCCCGGATCGACCGGGAACATCAGCCCCGTGGTCCTGAGTTCGCGGTTCAGCGCCTCACGCGTAATCCCGGGCTGAACGCGGACCAGCCGGTCCTCGGGCCGAACCTCCAGCACGGCGGCCATCTCGCGGAAGTTCACCACGACCCCGCCCGCCAAAGCCAGCGCATGACCCTCGAGCGAGGTCCCGGCCCCCCAGCCGATCAGTGGCATGCGGTGGTCATGCGACCATCGGGCGAGGGCTGCGACCTCGGCGGTTTGTTTTGGAAAGACAACGGCATCCGGCAGACCTGCTGCCACCAGGCTTTCGCTTTGGGCGTGTTCGGACAAGACCGGGGCGGCGGTTGACAGACGGTCGCCAAACAGCGCGCGCAGGTCGGAGAGGGCAGGATCGGTCAGCATGGGGTCAGCCTATCCCTTTATTGGCAGGGCGCAAGCTCTGGCTCCACCTTGCGCTTTGGGCTATAGGCGGGGTCAGTGAAACAAGGGGAGTCGCCCATGAAAGCTGCCGTCATCACCTTCCCGGGGTCGAACTGCGACCGCGACCTTGCGGTGGCCTTCGAGGCCGCAGGGTTCGATGTGGCGCGGGTCTGGCACAAGGACACCGAACTGCCAAAAGGCGTGGACGTGGTGGGTATTCCTGGCGGCTTCAGCTTTGGCGACTACTTGCGCTGCGGAGCCATCGCGGCACAGTCGCCGATTGCGCAGGCGGTCCGGTCCCATGCCGAACGGGGCGGGTTTGTCCTGGGCATCTGCAATGGCTTTCAGGTCGTCACGGAAATGGGCCTGTTGCCGGGCGTCCTGATGCGGAACGCCACGCTGAAGTTTGTCTGTCGCACCGTGACCTTGCGGGTCGCGACAACGGACAGCGCCTACACTTCGGGGTATGTCCTTGGCCAGAAGATTCGCATTCCGGTCGCCCACCACGACGGCAACTACACCATTGATGCCGATGGGCTGGCGCGGTTGCAGGGCGACGACAGGATCGCCTTTACCTACTGCGACAACCCGAATGGCAGCATGGCCGACATTGCGGGCGTTCTGTCGGAAAACCGCCGGGTCCTGGGGATGATGCCACACCCGGAACGCGCGACGGAGGCCGCTTTGGGCAGCGAAGACGGGCGGGCGCTCTTTGCTGCGATCATGGGCGGGATGGCGCTGGCCTGACGGCCTTCGGCTTGAGGGGGGGGCGAAGCCGCCCTAGTCTTGCCGCATGACGGAAATCTCTGCCTCTACAGCCGCAAACGATCCGGGAATGTCCTGGCGCGCAAAGCTTGCCGTTGGGCTCTTGGTGCTTGTGGCGATTGCCGTCGTGCTGGTGTCGAACCGGCTTCTGACCGACCGCTACACGGCGGATACCCGCAGCCGGGCTGAAGTGCGGCTGGCGCTTTACACCGGGAACCTGATGTCCGAACTGCAGCGGACGTCAGTCGTGCCTTTGCTGCTGTCGCGCGACCCCGAGCTGGTGCGGGCCCTGCGGGAGGGGAATTTCTCCTCTACTTCGGCCAAACTGATGGCGCTGCAATCGCAGATCGGCGTGGCGTCGATCCGGCTTCTGGACCGCGACGGCCGGGTGGTCGGCGCCACCAATCGCAACATCCTTGGCACCAATAACCGCAACGAACTGTACTTCGTCGACGCGCAGCGGACCAAGGAAACGATCTTTACCTCGGTCAAGCGGGATGCCGGGGGCTATGATTTTGTTTATTCGCGGGCGGTCATGGACGATGCCCGGGTGGTCGGGGCCATTGTGGTTTCGGTCGATCTGATGAAATACGAACGGGCCTGGGCCGGGTTGCAGGACGCGGTGCTGGTGACCGACAGCGAGGGAACCGTGATTCTGGCGACCGAAGCGCTGTGGCGCGGTCAGCCCGTCAGCGAAGCCTTGGCGTTGCGGGATCCGCCCTCGGCCATTTCGCGCGCGCTCCGGGCGACCGCAGACTGGGCGCAAGAGCCGCCCGATGCCTACGTCCGTGGCGAAGCGGTGATGAAAACCGAGGCGCGGGTGCCGTTCCGAGGCTGGAAGATCCAGACATTTACCGCCTATGGCTCGGTCCGTGAGCAGGTGAACGGAATCCTTGCGCTGGAGATCATGGGTTTTGCCATCCTTATGGCGTTCACCTTCTACGTCCTGTCGCGCCGTGCCTGGTCGCGATCACTGACCTTCCAGCGGGAATCGGCGGAACTGCGGGCGCTGAACGCACGTTTGCAGCGCGCGATTGCGGAACGCGAGAAGGTGCAGAAAGACCTGGAAGTCGCGGAACTCACGCTGGCGCAGTCGTCAAAGCTCGCGGCCCTGGGCGAGATGTCAGCGGCCGTGAGCCACGAGTTGAACCAGCCGCTGGCCGCGATGAAGACCTATCTTGCCGGGGCGCGCCTGCTGTTGCAGCGCAGGCGCCCGGACGAGGCCTTGTCGTCCTTCCAGCGGATTGACGACCTGATCGAACGGATGGGCGCGATCACGCGGCAGTTGAAGTCTTACGCGAGGAAGGGCGGAGAAGCCTTTGAAGAGGTTGATCTTCGGGCTTGCGTCTCTTCGGCGCTGGCGATGATGGAGCCGCAGCTTAAAGCACGCGTTGTCAAGATCAGCCGGGGCCTGCCGCGTCAGCCGGTGATGGTGATGGCAGACCGCATTCGGCTGGAGCAGGTCATCATCAACCTTCTGCGCAACGCGCTGGATGCAACGAAAGACACCAAGGACCCGCAGATCGACATTCTCTTGTCGGCGGGGGAAACCGCGACCCTGACGGTGCGCGACAACGGCCACGGGATTGCCGATCTCGAAAACCTGTTCGAACCCTTCTACACGACGAAAAAGCCGGGTGAGGGCGTGGGGCTTGGCCTTGCGATCTCAAGCGGCATCGTCACCGATCTGGGCGGCCGTCTGACCGCGCGGAACGGGGACGGGGGTGGTGCGGTATTCGAGGTGCAGTTGCCAATCCTAGGTAACAAACAGGAAGCAGCAGAATGAAGAGGTCCCCATGGCCCGCGCAATGAAAGTGGCGATCGTCGACGACGAGGCCGACATGCGGCAGTCGATCAGCCAGTGGCTGGCATTGTCGGGGTTCGACACGGAAACCTATGCCAGTGCCGAGGACGCGCTGAAGGTGATCGGGCCGGATTTTCAAGGCGTTGTGGTCAGCGACATCAAGATGCCGGGAATGGACGGGATGGCGTTCCTCAAGCGCCTGATGGGGCAAGACAGCGGCTTGCCGGTCATCATGATCACCGGCCACGGCGATGTACCGATGGCGGTCGAGGCGATGCGGGTGGGGGCTTTCGATTTCCTGGAAAAGCCGTTCAATCCGGACCGGATGACGGAACTGGCGAAGAAGGCAACTCAGGCACGGCGGATGACGCTGGACAACCGTGCCCTGCGGAAGGAGCTGTCCGACGGCTCGACCATCATCAAGAAGTTGATCGGAACCTCTCCGGCGATGGATCGGCTGAGGGAGGATATCCTCGATCTGGGTCAGGCGGACAGCCATGTGCTGATTGACGGCGAGACAGGGACCGGCAAGACGTTGGTTGCGCATGCCCTGCATGCAGTCGGGCCCAGGGCTTCCAAGAAGTTCGTTGCGATCTCATGTGCGGCCTGGTCCGAGGACCAGCTGGCCGCGCGGCTGTTCGGGCCGGCAGAAGATGGGACGCTGCCCTTGGTCGAGGAAGCCCGCGGCGGGACCTTGTGCCTGGAGGACATCGAGGCGCTGCCGAATGCGTTGCAAGCGCGGCTTTTGACCTTTATCAACGACCAGGGTCTGCCGCCCGAGACGCGGATCATCGCGATCTGCAATCAGCACGCGCCCGATACGACGTTGGAGCAGGTTCTGCGGCCGGATCTCTTCTACCGGCTGGGGGCGATGACGATCCTTCTTCCGCCGCTTCGGATGCGCGGAGAAGATATTCTGACGCTGTTCACCCGCCTGTCGGAACAGTTCGCCGAGGAGTATGGCTGCGACGCTCCGCAGGTGACCGCGCAGGAAGCCGCGCAGCTGTTGCAGGCGCCTTGGCCGGGCAACGTGCGGCAATTGGTCAACATCGCCGAGCGGGCGGTGTTGCAGAACCGGCGCGGCTCGGGGTCGATCGCAAGCCTTCTGATGGCCGACAATGAGGCGGCGGGGCCTGCGCTGACGACGGAGGGCAAGCCGCTGAAGGACTATGTCGAGGCCTTCGAAAGGATGCTGATCGACAACACGATGCGGCGGCACAAAGGGTCGATCGTGGCGGTGATGGAAGAGCTGTGCCTGCCCCGCCGGACCCTGAACGAGAAGATGGCCAAGTATGGGCTGACCCGGGGTGACTATGTCTGACCCTTTGCCTGTCCACGCGTGGACAGGCAGTTTGTCTTTCGTGAAATCAATGGTTTGGCTGTGGACATTCAGGTTTCGTTAACCTGCTTGCTGCTTACGGTCATAACGGCCGCACCGTTCGGACTTGCCAGCCACGATCTTTCGTGACCCAGCTTCCGCCAAGGAATTTTGGCGGAGCCGTCTACCCATGTCTCGATTTCTGCGTTCTGGACTGTCAATTGCGGCAGTGGGCTTGCCCCTGTCGGCCCAGGCCGAATGCCTTGGGGGAGGCTGCTATGATGGGGTTGTCCTGGTCCTGGGGCTTGTCGCCCTTGGCTGCCTCGCCGTCGTTGTCCTTGTCCTTTGGCTGCTGCCAAGGTGGTGGCGTCGGCTTGCGCTGTGGGGCATCGGGATCATCGTGGCCGCAAATCTGATCGTTCCAGTGGTGAGCGCACAGCTTCAGGCCCGGCACATGCGGGCGATGGAGGCGCGGGAGATTGTCGGACAGCTGCCAGTTCTGGCGACCCGCACGCCGTTGATCATCGCCTACGCGGGCAGCTGCGAGATGACGACCTGTGGTGCAGTCCTGTTGAGCATGGGTGCAGCTGGCGCCTACGTGCTTCCCATGGACATTGCCGAAACGCGAGTCCTGAGCGGGCCGTTGGTCCTGTCAGAACTGCCGCTGGAGCACTGGACGCGGGACTCACAATATGGCGGGCAGCCAAGAGTTCGGGTTCTGGACGCCGCAGAACGGAAGGTGGCTGCCGATGCGATTGATTACGTCATCTTCACACGCGCCTATCACCTGACCGAGCCTGGACCATTTGACGAGCTGCTGCGCAGAAATCCGACATGGCAGGACCTGGGCGAGGACGTGACCCTGCGCCTTGCGATGGCTCCGCTGCCGAAGGGGGTGGGCCGTGTTGTCTTTGCGGAATTGGCGTTTGACCTGGTCGATCTGTGGTCCTTGCGGAAAAGATACGCCGCGCCGCTGTTCACGGGCCGGTGGATCGAGCCGAGCAATTCTCTTGCCGGAACGGAGACGGTCGCTGCCGCAGTCTGCCCGCAGGATCTGGACGACTGGGACTGTCGCCGCTGGTTGTACTACTGACCCCGGTCAGGAGGGGCGGTAAAATTCGCCATTGCCCTTGGCAGCGCTTTGCCGATAGGGTCACGGCAAGGCGGTCTGACCGCCCGAAGAATTCTCTCCCCCAATTGCCGGATGCAGGGCCTGCGTCCCGTGCGGGGAGCCGGATCGGTCGCAAGGCCGTGCACATTGTCTGTAAGTCTCTGGATTTGCAGACTTAATTAGGTGAGGGGCCCGAAAGGCCCTTCAATTGTAACCGCGATGAGGCGTGTAGGTACATTGCGCACCGGACTGCTCTGCCCCTTGGGCCGGAGAGCCGTGCTTTCGCCTGACGCCCGCGCCCAGACAAGCCGCCCCGTTCGTATCGCTTCCCTGTCTGGTCCGCCAGACAACCCGTTGCGCCCGGGGCGCAGTGGACCAAAATGTCAAAGAAAATGCTTATCGATGCCACCCATACCGAAGAAACGCGGGTGGTTGTGGTCGATGGAAACAAGGTCGAAGAATTCGATTTCGAGACCGTAAACAAGCGTCAGCTAGCCGGGAATATCTATCTGGCCAAGGTGACGCGGGTCGAACCTTCGTTGCAGGCGGCTTTTGTGGAATACGGTGGGAACCGCCACGGCTTCCTGGCCTTTGCCGAGATCCATCCGGATTACTATCAGATCCCAGTCGCCGACCGTAAGGCGCTGATCGAGGAAGAGCGGGCGATGGCCCGCGCGGAGGAGGAAGAGGACAACCGTCGCTCGCGCCGCCGTCCGTCGCGGCCTTCTGCAAAAGCCGAAGCGGTGAAGACCGAAGAGGTCGTTGCCGATGGGCCGGCTGGAATGGATGTGGTCGATCTTGGCGAGGATGAAGCCGAAGGCGCGGTCCTGGTGGGCGCAGAGACGCCTGAGGGCGAACATGACCATTCGCATGACCATGCCCCTGCTGAACCGGCGGCGGAGGCTGGTGACGCCTACCACGCGGTCGATCATGCGAGCGAAACCGATGATGAGATTGAGTCGGTCGCCGAAGAGGATGTAGCCGAGGAAATCGCCCAACCGCGCCGTCCGCGCGCCCGGCGCTACAAGATTCAGGAAGTCGTCAAGGTCCGGCAGATCATGCTGGTCCAGGTCGTCAAGGAAGAGCGTGGCAACAAGGGCGCGGCGCTGACCACCTATCTGTCGCTGGCAGGCCGCTATTGCGTGTTGATGCCGAATACAGCACGAGGCGGCGGCATCTCTCGGAAAATCACCAATGCGGTGGACCGCAAGAAGCTGAAAGAGATTGCGGGTGAAATCGAGGTGCCGGAAGGCGCGGGCCTCATCATCCGCACGGCGGGTGCCAAGCGGACCAAGCCCGAGATCAAGCGCGACTACGAATATCTGATGCGGCTGTGGGAGCAGATTCGCGAGCTGACGCTGAAATCCATCGCTCCGGCAAAGATTTATGAGGAAGGCGATCTGATCAAGCGGTCGATCCGGGATTTGTATTCCCGCGAGATCGACGAGGTGCTTGTCGAGGGAGAGGCCGGGTACCGGACCGCAAAGGACTTTATGCGGATGATCATGCCGAGCCACGCGAAGCAGGTGATCCGTTACAATGACCCGACGCCCTTGTTCGCGAAGTATCAGGTCGAAGGCTATCTGGCCGGCATGTTCAATCCGGTCGTGCAGCTGAAATCGGGCGGCTACATCGTGATCGGCGTGACCGAGGCGCTGGTGGCGATCGACGTCAACTCGGGCCGGGCGACGAAAGAGGGCTCGATCGAGGAGACGGCGCTGAAGACGAACCTGGAGGCAGCGGATGAAGTGGCGCGCCAGTTGCGTCTGCGCGACCTGGCGGGTCTGATCGTCATCGACTTCATCGACATGGAAGAGCGGCGGAACAACGCGGCGGTCGAGAAGCGGCTGAAGGACAAGCTGAAGACCGACCGTGCGCGCATTCAGGTGGGCCGGATCAGCGGGTTCGGCCTGCTGGAGATGAGCCGCCAGCGGCTGCGGCCGGGCATGTTGGAATCGACGACCCAGCCCTGCCCGCATTGCCATGGCACGGGCCTGATCCGGTCCGATGACAGCATGGCGCTGCAGGTCCTGCGCGCGCTGGAGGAAGAGGGCACGCGCAAGCGGTCGCGCGAGGTGCTGCTGAAGGCGCCGGTCGGGATCGTGAACTATCTGTTCAACCAGAAGCGCGAACATATCGCGCTGATCGAGGCGCGCTATGGGATGAGCGTGCGGATCGAGGCCGACCCAATGCTGGTCAGCCCGGACTACACGATGGAGAAGCTGAAAACCGCGACGCGGGTGGTGCCGGATGCTCCGGTGATCTCGGGTCATGCCGGGCTAATGGGCGCTCCAGTGGACGAGGACGAGGACGACATCGTCGAGGACATCGCCGAGGAGGAGGAAGCCGAAGTTGCGGAGGCTGTGGCGACCACGGCCGAGGGAGACGGGCAACCTGGCAAGAAAAAGCGCCGTCGCCGTCGCCGGCGGCGTGGCGGGCAGCGTGAGGGCGGTGCAGCCGAGGCGGGCGCCGGGGGTGCTGCCGGTGAAGACGACGACGAGGACGAGGCAGAGACCACTGAGGCAGCAGAACTGCCGCCCGTAAGCGAAGCGCCAGCCGTTGAAGCGGAGGCCGCGCCAGAAAAGCCGAAGCGCACCCGCAAGCCGCGCGGTGCCAAGGCCGAGGCAGCGCCGGAAGTGGTGGTTTCCGAAGCGCCAGCGGTCGAAGCCGAGGTGGAGGCGGAGGCCGCGCCTGCGCCGAAGAAGCGGGCCAGCCGGTCCAAGGCGGCCAAGCCCGAGGCCGAAGTCGCCGCGGAACCCGCACCGGCACCGGCAAAACCAACCCGCAGCCGGTCGGCCAAGGCAAAGGCTGCAGCCGAACCGGTGACCGCGGAGCCGCCGGCGCTTGCAGTGGACCCAGGTCTTGTCCCGGTTGCCGAGACCGTGGTGCCAGACCCGGCGGAAGCCGAGGTTCCCGCGGCCGATGCCGAGGACAAGCCAAAGCGCAAGGGCTGGTGGTCACTGGGTCGCTAGACTGGGCCGCCTAGTCTGGGCCGCGCCGGATCAGATGGAGGGTGACTGCGCCCTCAGCTTTTGCGCCGAGGTAGGCATGGCCAGCCTCGGCGCAGAAATGCGGCAGGTCGATCAAGGCCATGGCATCGGTCGTGCGGACGCACAGAACGGTGTCAGGTGCTAACGCGAACAACCGCTTGCGCGCCCGCAGGACGGGCAGGGGGCACAGAAGCCCCTCGCAATCCAGCATATCGGTCCAGGCTGTCATTCGGGCGGTGTATCGGGGCTTGGGCGGCACTACAAGGTTACAGCCGTACCACGGTGATGTGACGGACTGTCTGGGTGACGCGGGCGCTGAAAGCGGATATCTGCCAAAAGACAATGTTCGGATTCGAGATCATAGACGCCGCCCTTTTGCCCGCGATGCTGGTCGCGCTGGCGGCAGGCGTCCTATCGTTCCTGAGCCCCTGCGTGCTGCCAATTGTACCACCCTATCTTGCCTACATGGGCGGGATCAGCATGTCTGAAATGAAGGCCGAGGGCGCGGCCAGGCGCCGGGTAATCCTTCCTGCGCTGTTCTTCGTTCTGGGCCTGTCGACGATCTTCCTGCTTTTGGGATTTACTGCATCGGCCTTCGGCAGTTTCGTGTTGCAGAACCAAGTGTTGCTGGCCCGGATATCCGGTGTGGTCATCATCATCTTCGGCCTGCATTTTCTGGGGCTGTTCCGGATTGGCATCCTGGACCGCGAGATGCGCATGGATGCGGGCGACCGGGGCGGTTCGGCCTTTGGGGCCTATCTTCTGGGACTTGCCTTCGCCTTTGGCTGGACGCCTTGCATCGGGCCGCAACTGGGGGCGATCCTGTCCCTGGCTGCGCAGGAAGGCAGCATGGAGCGCGGCACGCTGCTGTTGGGTGTCTACGCGCTGGGCCTTGGACTTCCCTTCCTTCTTGCGGCGATTTTCATCGAGCGATCAATGGCTTTGATGGCAAGGCTCAAGCGGCACATGAAGCTGATCGAGCGTTTGATGGGCGGCCTTCTGGTCGTCGTTGGTCTGGCCCTGGTCACCGGAGCCTTCACGGATTTCAGCTACTGGATGCTGGAAACCTATGAGGTGTTGGGCTTGCCCCTGCCTGGCTGAGGCTTCCATCCCGCAAAGCCTTGGTTAAGGTGGCGGTGCTAAGGGGGCCTGATGACAGTGCAGATGGACAGCGCGGGAAAAGACGGCGTGTTCCGGCGTCATGTCCTTTACATTCCCGGCTACGACCCCTTTCCGCCGCGCCGCTATCGTGAACTCTACCGCAAGGAAGGGGCCGCTCAGGCGGCGATCTCAGGCTATACGCTTGCCATCGAACCGCGACAGGGCGAGACCTACGGGTGGCGCGTACGGTCGGAGATGGAGGCCAAGGCCGAGACAGAGATCGAGGTGCTGGTCTGGTCGGACCTGGTCAAGACCAGTATGGAGCGCGGGGTGCTGGGGACCTATTGGCTGCTTCTGCGCTCCATCTGGGTGTTCGGCGGGTCGGGGGCATTGTGGCGGCTTGTGCGGTTGCGGAAAGGGCCGATGATTGCCTCGCTGTACCCGGCCGTCCTGTTGATTGCACAGGCGTTGGTCGCGTTGGCGGTGGCATGGACGGTGGCTAGGCTGGTGCCTTGGGATTGGGTAGGCCTGGGTCTGGGGCTCGTGGCGGGATTTGCGGTGCTGGAAGGGTTCCGGCGCATGGACCGGCGGCTGTTCGTCTATTACCTGATGCAGGACTATGCCTTTACGTGCGTCGAACGTGGCGCCTATCCGGCGGCGCTGCTGGACCGGCTGGCCGTCTTCCGGGGGCGGGTCCGCGCGGCGCTGGACAGGGGGGTGGATGAGGTGCTGGTCGTCGGCCATTCCAGTGGCGTGCATCTGGCGGTGACGGTGCTGGCCGATCTGATCCGGGAGGGCGTGCCGAAAGGTCCAGCGCTGGGGTTCCTGTCGCTGGGCCAGGCGGTGCCGATGATGTCTTTCCTTCCGCAAGCGGGGAAGCTGCGCGGAGATTTGCAGTATCTGTCGCGGCGCGAGGAGGTGACCTGGGTCGATGTGTCAGCCCCGGGGGATGGCTGTTCCTTTGCGCTGTGCGATCCGGTGGCGGTGTCGGGCGTGGCGACCGAGGGGCAACGCTGGCCGCTGGTGATCTCGGCCGCGTTTTCGCAGACGCTGAGCCCGGAGCGGTGGCAGGAATTGCGGCGGCGCTACTTCCGTCTGCATTTCCAGTACCTCTGCGCCTTCGACCGGCCCGGTACTTATGACTACTTTCGGATTACGGCAGGACCGATCACTCTGGCCCAGCGGTTTGCGGGGCGCTCGCATTCGAAGAGCCGGATCGCACGGGTCTTCACTAAGTACCGGAGCGTCGAATGACCCCGCCGAAGCCCACGCCGCGGGCGGACCGGGTGTCGCTCTTCACCCATCTGCGGCTGTTCCGGCGCGATATCCTGTCTGCGCAACCCCAGCGGCTGTACCGGGCCTGGATGGCCGAGTTTCGGACCCCCTTCTTCCGCAGCTACCTGTGCAATGACCCCACGCTGGTGCGCCGCGTGCTGGACGAGCGGCCGGTGGATTTCCCGAAGTCGGGACGGGTGACCGAGGGGTTGTTGCCGCTGCTGGGCCGGTCTGTCTTTGTGACCAATGGCGAGGAATGGCTGCACCAGCGGCGGATCATCGACCCGGCTTTTGAAGGCGGGCGGCTGAAGGACAGCTTTCCCGCGGTCTGGGCGGCCTGTGAGGCAGCGGTGGCGCGGATGCAGCCAGGGGAGATGGAGGTCGAACTTGCCGCCAGTCATGCGGCGGCGGATGTGATCTTCCGCACGCTTTTCTCGATCCCGATCGAGGACCGCGTGGCGCAAGCGGTCTTCCAAGAGTTCCGCGCCTATCAGCGCAGTGCGCCGATCCTGAACCTTGCTGCTTTCCTGCCCTTGCCGCGCTGGTTCCCCAGGTTGCATAGGGGGGCCACGAAACGCTCGGCCCGGGTGATCCGGGGGTTGATCCAGGGGCTGACGGCAGAGCGCGCGGCGGCGATTGCGGCGGGAACTGCGCCGACGGATCTGGCCACCAAGATCATGTCGACACCCGACCCGGTGACGGGCGCGCCCTTCGGGACGGCGGAGATGGTCGACCAAGTGGCGATCTTTTTCCTGGCGGGGCATGAGACCAGCGCCAGCGCCCTGGGCTGGGCGCTCTATCTTTTGGCCACGCATCCCGAAGCGCAGGAGCGGGTGGCGGCAGAGGCGGAAGCGTTGCGGCCGGAGTTCGGGGTGGTGGGACGCCTGCGGTTCACGCGCGATGTCTTCCGCGAGACGCTGCGGCTTTATCCCCCAGTGCCGATGATGGTGCGGGAAACCACTGTGGCTGAAGATTTCCGGGGCAGGGCGGTCAAGCCCGGCGCGCAAGTGGTCATCAGCCCCTGGCATCTGCACCGGCACGAACGGATCTGGGACCGGCCTGACGAGTTCGACCCCGATCGCTGGGTTGGCGAGGGGCGGGAGGCCGCGCGGGAAGGCTATCTGCCTTTCTCACGCGGGCCGAGGGTGTGCCCCGGAGCAGGGTTCGCCATGCTGGAGGGGACGCTCCTGCTTGCGCACCTGGTCCGCGCATTCCGCTTCGAGGCAGTGACAGACCGCGTGCCGGTGCCGGTCGCGCATCTGACGGTGCGGGCGAAGGAGGGGATCTGGTTGCGGGTCTTCAGACGGTAGGTGGGCGATCCGCCCACCGTCCGATCAGAGGATCTCGACCCGGTAGCTTTCGATGACGGTATTGGCGAGGAGCTTTTCGCACATCGTCCTGACCTCGGCCTCGGCCTTTGCACGGTCGGTCTCGGTCAGGTCAAGCTCGATCACCTTGCCCTGGCGGACGCCCTCCACCCCCTGGAACCCCAGCGAGCCAAGCGCGTGGCGTACGGCCTCGCCCTGTGGATCAAGGACGCCGTTCTTCAGCATGACGGTGACGCGGGCTTTCATCGGGGCCTCCGGTTTGACGTATGCCCGGTCCTTAGCGAAGCGCCGGGGCACGGGCAAGGCCTGTGGCCACCGTAGGGCGTGGCATCGTGCTGTTGTCCGGCGTTAGGGCGCTGTCAGCTACGGTCAGGCACTGCGCGGCGGCGCGGCTTACGGCTTCACCAGCCCACCGTGATAGTCGAGTTCGTAGGCCAGCACACCCCCGCAATGGATCGTTTCGTGGCCCTGGAACCCGGCGATGTCGCCCGCCGACCGGATGGAGTAGTGTCCGTGTGGACCGGTCCAATCGAGGGTGTCGAGAAGCCGGCCTTCCGACCCGTCCAAAGCAAGTGCGGCGCGAAGGGTTTCGGCGGCGCGCGTGCTGTCGATGAGGTCGGCGCGCAGGATACGGCCGTAATAATTCATCGCCCAGACCGGCTGTCCGTGAAACCAGATCACTTCCTGGCCGAGGAAATCCGTGCCGCCGACGTAGGAATCAAGATAGCTGAACGCGCCTGACGCGAAAACCAGATCGTGGGCACCGGGACGGCTGGCCGCCTGTCTGTTGCCGTTGCCGACGTAGGTCGCCTTCTTGGCCGCGATTGCAAACCCATGCAGTTCTGCAAGGTCAAGCACGACACCCTCGTCAATTGATCAGAGTGGGCTTCGTCGTATGGGTGATGTTCGTCGGCAGGACGCCCAGGCGCCGCGCGAGTTCAGTGTACACATCGGCCAGTGGCTGAGGATCAGGGACCGTGCCGTCGGGGCGTTCGGGCAGGCGCAGGTCCCACAACCGGCAGCTGTCGGGGCTGATCTCGTCGGCCACAATCAGACGCATGAAATCGCCTTCCCAGATCCGGCCGACCTCGATCTTGAAGTCGGCAAGCCGGATGCCCACGCCCATCATCACACCGGACAGGAAGTCGTTGACCCGGAGCGCCAGCGCCACGATGTCGTCAAGGTCCTGCTGGTTGGCCCAGCCAAAGGCGACGATGTGTTCTTCGGCCACCAGCGGCGAGTTCAGGCGCGGGTCCTTGTAGTAGTACTCGACGATGGGCCGAGGCAGTTGCGTGCCCTCGGGGATCCCAAGCCGCGCGGTCATCGGGCCGGCGGCAAAGTTGCGGACCACGACCTCAAGCGGAATGATCTCGGCCATCCGGACCAATTGTTCGCGCATGTTGATGCGTCGAATGAAATGCGTCGGCACGCCAATCTGGTTGAGGCCAGCCATGAAGAATTCGGACAAGCGGTTGTTCAGGACACCCTTGCCTTCCAGCGTTGCAGGGGCCGCTACGGTGGGGGCGCTGTCGTCTTTGAAATACTGGATCAACGTGCCGGGCTCAGGTCCTTCGTAAAGGATTTTGGCCTTGCCTTCGTAGACCTTCTTGCGCCGTGCCATGGGCTCTCCGGATGAGGGGGCCCGCATGCCCCTATGTTTCATTGGCCTATACGGCAAGGGCGATTGGGTCGCAAGGTTCGCGACCATGATGAAGGGGGCGCGACCGACCGCGCGGGCGGTCAGCGGTTGACCCTCCATCGACGCGGCAGGCTGCAGAGCGGGCTTGAAGCGCGGGGTGTTGAGGGGCATATGGGAACCACACGTCCAACGACATGAGGCCCCGAGATGACCACCTTCGACGACCGCGAAAACGCCTTCGAGGCCAAATTCGCGCACGACAGCGAAATGCAGTTCCGGGCTGAGGCACGGCGGAACAAGCTGGTCGGCCTTTGGGCGGCAGAGCTTCTGGGCAAGACCGGCGACGAAGCGGCGGCCTATGCGATTGACGTCGTCAGTGCCGACTTCGAGGAAGCGGGAGACGAGGATGTCGTGCGCAAGGTCGTGGCTGATCTCGCGGGTAAGGCCAGCGCTGACGAGGTGCGTGCCAAACTGCGCGAGATGCTGCCTGTCGCCAAGGCGCAGCTTCTGAGCGAGATCTGATCTCGGATCCCGGTTGGGCCGGACAAAGGCCTGCGCGTTGATGGCATTGACGCCGATGCGAAGAATTTCTCTGGGCGCCGGGAATAACCCCGGCGCCCAGTCGTTTTTCAGGTGGTCGGGCCCGGAACGCAGCCGGCTTGGTCCGGGAGCCTTGGCAGGAAGCCATCCCCGCTGGCCAACTGTTGTGCCCGGTTCTCGCATGCCGCGGCGGGGCATCGCCACGCGAAAGGAAGATGACCATGTCTGTTGCGTCCGTCCTGGCCGCTGCCGCCATCGAACCGCCACCAACCTTCATGGTCGAAACCTTGCGTTTTGCCGAGGCGACGGGTGCGGCAGTCGACATGTCCGGGGTTGATCTGGTGATTGCTCCGCTGATCGGACCTGATTTTGACGCGGCCGAACTGATTGGCTGGCTGGGGCGTGCATCCTTTCGGGGCCGAATGCGGGTTGTGACGCGGCCCTTGGCGGACCGGTCGGTTGTCCTGTGGGAACTTCGCAGCCTGGCCGCACCATTCGGGATTGCGCTTGACCTCTTCGAGACAGGCCGCTCTTAGCTTGGGGCGGCATTGGCCCACCCCAAGGCAGGCACCCCAAGTTGAGGCCAACCACAAGACAGTATGCCGAATATCAATTTGCCAGTTGCGCTCGCCCATGGCAGAGGGAAGCCGAAATGCTGGGCCGGAAGGATATTTGATCATGACTGATGCGCTGACGCGCCTTTTGGCCGCGCGTGACTGGCTGATGGCCGATGGGGCGACGGGGACGAACCTGTTCAACATGGGTCTGTCGTCAGGCGAGCCGCCGGAGTTGTGGAATACCGACCAGCCGGAGAACATCCGCACGCTCTATCGTGGCACGGTCGAGGCGGGGTCTGACCTGTTTTTGACCAACACTTTCGGCGGCAACGCGGCGCGCTTGAAGCTGCACAACGCGCAAGGCCGGGTGCGTGAGCTGAACCGGGTGGGCGCGGAACTGGGACGCGAGATCGCCGACAAGGCGGGTCGGCCGGTCGTGGTCGCGGGCTCGGTCGGGCCGACGGGCGAGATTTTCGAGCCGATGGGCACGCTGACCCATGCGGCGGCAGTCGAAATCTTTCACGAACAGGCCGAGGGTCTGAAGGAAGGCGGGGCGGATGTCCTTTGGATCGAGACGATCAGCGCGCCCGAGGAATACCGCGCAGCTGCCGAGGCGGCGGCGCTGGCGGGAATGCCCTGGTGCGGCACGATGAGCTTTGACACGGCAGGGCGGACGATGATGGGTGTCACCTCCTCGGCGATGGCCGAGATGGTGGAAAAGCTGCCGAACCCGCCGATTGCCTTTGGCGCGAATTGCGGCGTGGGCGCCAGTGACCTGATGCGGACGGTCCTGGGCTTCGCCTCGACCGGGACAAAACGCCCGATCATCGCCAAGGGCAATGCGGGAATTCCGAAGTATCACGACGGGCATATCCACTATGACGGCACGCCGGAGCTGATGGCGGAATATGCCGTGCTGGCACGGGATGCGGGCGTGCGGATCATCGGTGGCTGCTGCGGCACGATGCCCGAGCATCTGCGGGCGATGCGCGCGGCGCTGGAGACCCGGCCGAAGGGGCCGCGCCCGACGCTTGAGGACATTGCGGCCCTGCTGGGTGGGTTCTCTTCGGCTTCTGACGGGACGGGCGATACCTCGGGTGAACCCCGGCGGGAACGGCGCGGACGGCGGGGGTAGGCACCGGAATTTTCGAAAATTCCGGTTCGGAGCCTTTGAAGGCTCCGTTGCGATTTCTTTGAAGAAATCGCGTCCCGACCGGTCAGAACAGGGCCAGCTGATCGCCCGCCTTCGGGGGTAAGGCAAAGAGATCGGTGCGCAACGGCGGCAGACCTTCGCCGAGCCCAAGGCGCTTGCGGGCCAGATCGGCGCGGCGGTGGATCAGGTCTGCCCAGAGCCCCTGGCCACGCATGCGGGTGCCGAATTCGGCGTCGTAAGTCTTGCCGCCGTGCAATTCTCGCACCCGGCCCATGACGCGGGCGGCGCGGTCGGGCAGGGTGGCCTGCAACCAGTCCTGAAAAATCTGCGACACTTCCAGTGGCAGGCGCAGGGGGATGGAATTGGCATACCGCGCCCCGGCATCGCGCCCGGCCGCCATCACCGATTCCAGTTCATGATCGGTAAGCGCCGGGATCAGCGGCGAGACCTGAATGCGCACCGGAATGCCCGCCCGTGCCAGCCGTTCGATCATCTGCAGCCGCCGTTTCGGCGCAGGCGCGCGGGGCTCCATCTTGCGGGCAAGGGTGTCGTCAAGCGTGGTGACAGAAATCGACACGGCGGCAAGGCCCTGTGCGGCCAGGGGCGCGATCAGGTCGATGTCACGCTCAACGGTGGTGCCGCGGGTGGTGATCCAGACTGGGTGGCGGAAAGCCGCCAGCACGCCGAGCACCTGGCGCATGATCCCATAGGTCTGCTCGACCGGCTGATAGGGGTCGGTGTTGGTACCGATGGCAATGGGCTGGACGCGATAGGCGGCCTTGCGCAGTTCGGAGTCCAGGACGGAGGCGATCCCGGGGCGGGCAACAAGGCGGGTCTCGAAATCGAGGCCCGGGGACAGGTTCAGATAGGAATGCGTTGGGCGGGCGTAGCAGTAGACACAGCCATGTTCGCACCCCCGGTAGGGGTTGATCGAGCGGTCGAAGGGCAGGTCGGGCGAGCGGTTGTAGTTTATGGCCGAGCGGGGGCGTTCCTCGCGCACCTCGGTGCGGACGGTCCTGTCCTCCTCGGCGATGTCCCAGCCGTCGTCATAGGCCTCACGCGACGTGGCCTCGAACCGGCCGGCGCGGTTGGTGTCCGCGCCGCGACCGCGCAGGCGTTGGCCGGGAAGGATGCTGTCGCTCATGCGGCAAAGATAGAACGGATGCGGAACATGCGCCACAACTTTCCTGCCCGCGACGGCTTTCTGTCGGCTTTCATCCGGTGTATGTCGTTTGCCGAATAGTGGCGGGGTCGCTTTGCGACCATGCAACGTCCAAGACCCTTTCGCATTGGAGCGCCCCCGATGGCCGACGACGAGATCATCCTGTCAGAACTTTCGGATGACGAGCTTGTGCTGCAGATGCATGACGACCTCTACGACGGTCTCAAGGAAGAGATCGAGGAGGGCGTGAACATCCTGATTGAGCGCGGCTGGACGCCCTATGACGTGCTGACCAAGGCCTTGGTTGCCGGGATGACCATTGTCGGCGCCGATTTCCGCGACGGGATTCTGTTCGTGCCCGAGGTGCTGTTGGCGGCCAATGCGATGAAGGCGGGGATGGCGATCCTGAAGCCGCTTCTGGTGGAAACCGGCGCGCCGCGCATGGGCAAGATGGTCATCGGCACGGTCAAGGGCGATATCCACGACATCGGCAAGAACCTTGTCGCGATGATGATGGAAGGCGCGGGCTTCGAGGTGATCGACCTTGGCATCAACAACGCGGTCGAGAAGTATCTGGACGCGCTGGAGAAAGAGCAGCCCGATATCCTGGGGATGTCGGCGCTTTTGACCACGACGATGCCCTACATGAAGGTCGTGATCGACACGATGAAGGAAAAGGGCCTGCGTGAGGACTATATCGTGCTGGTTGGCGGTGCGCCCTTGAACGAAGAGTTCGGCAAGGCCATCGGCGCGGACGCCTATTGCCGCGATGCCGCCGTGGCGGTGGAAACCGCCAAGCAGTTCGTCGCCCGCAAGCACAATCAGCTGTCTGCGTGACACGGGCCTGTGACGCGGCTGGGACTTGCCATTCGCACCAAGCAAGCGCAAATTAAGCGTCAGGGGGACCGCTCATGCCGCTGACGCATTTTCTGGGACTGATCGCACTGGTAATTGTTGCTGCCGGTCTGACCCTTTGGCTTGCCTTCTACACTGGCTTGCCCATGGTGGCGCTGATGTTCGCGGCCCTTGCGGCCAGTCTGATCCTGACCTGGACCCGCGTCAGCCGGTGACCCGGGGCCGCCACGCGGCGGAGAGCATGGACGACACGCTTCTTTCAGAGCAAGGATTGCCAGCACAGGGCGCTGGTCGCATCCTTCTGATCGCTTGCGGAGCGCTGGCGCATGAGATCCTAGGGCTGAAGGCCGCGAATGGCTGGGGTCACATGGACCTGCAATGCTTGCCAGCGAAGCTGCATCTCTGGCCCGAGAAGATCATTCCGGCGGTGGAGGCGGCCGTGGCGGAAGGGCGCGGGCGCTACGAGACGATCTTCGTGGTCTATGCCGATTGCGGGACGGGCGGACTTTTGCAGGCTGCCTGCGTCCGCTTGGGAGTCGAGATGGTGGAAGGCCCGCATTGCTATGCCTTCTTCGAGGGCAATGCGGCCTTTGCGGCGCGGGCCGAGGACGAGTTCGATGCCTTCTACCTGACCGACTTTCTGGTTCGGCAGTTCGATGCCTTTGTCTGGAAGCCGATGGGTTTGGACCGTCATCCCGAACTGCGGGACATGTACTTCGGCAATTACCGCAAGCTCGTCTACCAGGCGCAGACCAATGATCCTGGGCTGGACGCAAGGGCCGAGGACTGCGCCCGGCGGCTGGGTCTGGAGTACGAACGGCGGTTCACAGGCTATGGTGACCTTGCCATCACACTTCAGCGGGTCGCGGCGCGATAGTGGTTCAGGACATAGATGCGGATCGCAGAAGCAAGGCCCGCGTCACCCCGGCGTGCATCGTCAATTTCGGCGGCAAGCTGATTCAGGGCCAAACCCCGCTCGTCTGCGATCTGACGGAAGGCATCCCAGAATTCCGGCTCCAGCGAGATGCTGGTCCGGTGGCCGTGGAGCGTGAGGGAGTGTTTGGCAGGGCGGCTGGGCATGAGGATGTGTAGCGCACCGGACGGGCCTGTCAC
The DNA here is from genome assembly GCA_025458105.1 of Tabrizicola sp. GTDB lineage: Bacteria > Pseudomonadota > Alphaproteobacteria > Rhodobacterales > Rhodobacteraceae > Tabrizicola. The sequence continues at coordinate 62,126 of JALOTD010000010.1, forward strand.
CGGAATTTTCAAAAATTCCGGTTCGGACCCTTCAAAGGGTCCGGTGCGATTTCTTCGAAGAAATCGCCTCAGGCAACCCGGCGAATCGGCTCTTGATTGCAGAAGATGACGAACTGCCCGGCATTCTCTACCACGGGAAAACCGCGTCTACGCATTTCGGCCAGGAAGATTTCGCGGCCGACGAACCTCTCCACATCCCGGATCTTGCGGCGGATGACTCCGCCCTCGCGAGCGGCCTGGGACGCAAACAGATGGGAAATCCACTGATCTGACGACAGATTTCGCGGCATTGCGGTCATGGGCGCACCTCCTGCCGCAACTCTTCCAAAGCAGGGTTAACGTCTGGTTATTTTGTATCGCGCTTGTGCCCGTCCAACTCTCGTACAGCCTTCTTGGCCCGGGCCTTTTCCAGCTCACGCTCAGCCTTCGTCCGACCATGCTTCGCGGCACTTGCGTCTGCCACCGAGCGGGCGGCCTTGCGAGCCGCCTGCTTCTTGGCTTGGCGCAGGTTGACGACCTCGCCCATCAGCCTTTCGGGCCGACCATGTCCTCGGGGCGGACGATGCGGTCGAAGGTCTCGCCGTCGACGAAGCCCAGAGCAATCGCTTCTTCCCGAAGGGTCGTGCCGTTCTTGTGCGCGGTCTTCGCCACCTTGGTCGCGTTGTCGTAGCCGATGGTCGGCGCCAGCGCGGTGACCAGCATCAGCGATTCCTTCATCAGCTTTTCGATGCGCGGGATATTCGCTTGCGTCCCCACAACCATGTTGTCGGTGAAGCTGGACGCTGCATCGCCGAGAAGCTGGACCGACTGCAACACGTTGTAGGACATCATCGGGTTGTAGACGTTCAGCTCGAAATGGCCCTGCGACCCAGCGAAGCCGACGGCCGCATCGTTGCCCATCACATGCGCGCAGACCATCGTCAGCGCCTCGGCTTGGGTCGGGTTCACCTTGCCCGGCATGATCGAGGAGCCGGGTTCGTTCTCCGGCAGGATCAGCTCACCCAGGCCCGAGCGGGGGCCGGAGCCGAGGAGGCGGAGGTCGTTGGCGATCTTGAAGAGCGACCCGGCGACCGTCTTCAACGCGCCCGAGAACATGACCATCGCGTCATGTGCGGCCAAGGCCTCGAACTTGTTCGGCGCGGTGACAAAGGGGAGGCCGGTGATCTTCGCGATCTCGGCGGCCACGCGGACATCAAAGCCCACACGGGTGTTGAGGCCGGTGCCGACAGCGGTGCCGCCCTGGGCGAGTTCGTAGATGTGGGGCAGGCACATCTTCACCCGTTCGATCCCGCGGTCGACTTGCGTCGCGTAGCCGGAGAATTCCTGGCCCAGCGTCAGCGGCGTCGCGTCCTGGGTGTGGGTGCGGCCGATCTTGATGATGTCCTTGAATTCATTGGACTTCGCCCAGAGCGCCCGAGACAGCTTTTCAAGGCCGGGGATTAGCACGTCGCGGGTGTGCATGCCGATCGCGACATGCATCGCTGTGGGGAAGGTGTCGTTCGAGGACTGGCCCATGTTCACATGGTCGTTCGGATGCACGGGCTTCTTGGAGCCCATCACGCCCCCCAGCATCTCGATCGCGCGGTTCGAGATCACCTCGTTCGCGTTCATGTTCGACTGGGTACCCGATCCCGTCTGCCAGACCACCAGCGGGAAGTTGTCGTCGAACTTGCCCTCGATCACTTCCTGAGCGGCGGCGACGATGGCATTGCCGAGGTCTGCGGACAGGTCGCCTTGCGCCATGTTCACCACCGCGCAGGCGCGCTTGATGACGCCAAGCGCGCGGATGATCGGGACCGGCTGGCGTTCCCAGCCGATCGGGAAGTTGATGATCGACCGCTGGGTCTGCGCGCCCCAGTACTTGTCGGAAGGAACCTCAAGCGGGCCAAAGCTGTCGGTTTCGGTACGGGTCGCGGTCATGGGAAACTCCTCGCAAGCTCTCGCGCCCCGCATAGCGCCGGGGGCGCGGAAAATCAATCTGGCATGCAATGGTATACCGAAAACTTAGCCCCGGCGAAAGCGATAGACCGTAGCGGGCGGCAGGTTTGCCCAGACCTTGTGTCCCTTGTTCACCGTCAGCCCAAGCGCTGCGATTGTTTCGGGCGGCAAGGGAGGGCGGGGGCCATAGGTGAACTGAACGTAATGGCCGCGCGGTGCGAGGATCTGAAACGCGGCCCCAACAATGCCTTCACGGACCTCGGGCGGCATGGACAAGAGCGGCAAGCCCGAGATGACCGTGCCGACCCCTGGGCTGACAAGCCTTGCTGCGTCTTGCGCAGGCTGTTGGTGCACGGTCACACCCGGGAATTTCTGCTGTAGATAGCCGACGAACTCTTCGTCCAGCTCGAAGAGCGTCAAATTCTCTGGCGGAACGCCGCGTGCAAGGATCGCTTCGGTAAAACGGCCTGTGCCGGGACCGAATTCAACAACCGGGCCGCTTTTCGGGCCAAGGCCCAGGGTCATGGCGCGGGCCAAGGTGCGGGAGGACGGCGCAATAGCCGAAACTTGCCGCGGATTCTTCAGCAGCCTACGGCGAAACAGGGCCAGGTCGCTCATGGATCAGTGCTTGCGGAACTGGTCAAGCGACACGATCTGGGCATCCTGCCGCGGGGCATCGTCAGTGACCTCGATGTCCTCGTCTTCTTCATCATCGTCTTCGACTGTCTGACTTTCGAAGCGCAGACCGAATTCAACCGAGGGGTCGACAAAAGTGCGGATAGCGTCGAAGGGGATCACCATCGGCTCGGGCTGGTTGCCGAAGTTGAGAGTCACACCAAAGTGGTCATCGGTGACGCTCAGGTTTTCGAACCAATGCTGCAGGACAACGGTCATCTCGGATGGATACCGTTCGCGCAGCCAATCGGCCAGTTCCACGTCCGGATGCGTCGTGTCGAAAGTGATGAAGAAATGGTGCGCTCCGGGCAAACCATGGGCCGCCACATCGGTCAGGACGGTCTGGATCAACCCGCGCATGGCCCGGTGCATCAGTGTTCCATAGTCGATGGAGCGCGACATTCCGATCCCCTTCCTGCTTGGCCCTACCATAGGGGATTCCTGGCCCAAGGGAAGGGGCCGGGGGTCGAATGTCGTGACCGGATTACAATACCGACATGACTGCCGATACAGCTGCGGAAATCGCAAGCACGGGCAGAAGCGGCCAGTGTCGCCATAGAAGCAGGGCAGCCGCCAGAAGGGCGATCATCGCCGAGACGGGCCGAACCGAGGCGGGATCGGGCCAGGCAAGGTGCAAGGGGCCGATCACGGTTTCCGGGACCGCAGCAAAAAGGACATGCAGCGCAAACCAGAGCGACAGGTTGGCGATTACGCCCACCACAGCGGCGGTGATTGCGGCAAGTGCTCCGGACAGGCGCGGCATGTGGGTCAGCCGGTCGATGAACGGGCTGCCCGCGAAGATGAACAGGAAAGACGGAATGAAGGTCATCCAGAGGGCCACAAGCGCGCCCGCCACGCCAAAGGCCGGGCCGCCCACCTGATCGGCGGCCATGAAGCCCACGAACTGGTTGACCAGAATCAGAGGGCCCGGCGTGGTCTCGGCCAGTCCAAGGCCGTCCATCATTTGGGTCAGCGTCAGCCAACCTTTCTCCTCGACCACCTCCTGCGCCATCCAGGCCAGGAGGGCATAGGCCCCGCCAAAGGTAAGAAGCGCTAGCTTGGAAAAGAAGATGCCGATCTCGGCCAGGCGACCTGGGGCAAGCGTCACCAAAGCGGCAAGCGGAAGCAGCCAGACAGTCAGCCAGACGGCCGCAGCCCGAAGCGACTGAGCCAAGGCTTGCGGCGGGGGAGGGGTAGATGGGTCTCTCGGTCCGCCGGACGTACGGATAAAGCCCCAGACCGCGGCGGCCAGAATGATGAGCGGGAAGGGCAGCTTCAGGAAGAACAGCGCCACGAAGGCGGCTGCGGCGATCAGATAGGCTTCGCGCGATTTCAGGGCGCGCTTCGAGACGCGGATCAGCGCCTCGATCACGATGGCGATGACGGCGGCCTGGATGCCGGTGAACAGGGCCGCTATCATGGGCACATCGCCCAATATGGCGTAGATCAGGCTGAGCGACAGGACCACCGCCGCACCCGGAAGCACGAAGAGGCCTCCGGCGATCAGCCCACCCTTAACCCCATGCATGCGCCAACCGATCCATGTGGCAAGCTGCATCGCCTCGGGGCCGGGCAGAAGCATGCAGAACGACAGGGCGCGCAGGTAGTCGGGTTCGGAGACCCATTTCTTTTCGTCAAGGATTACCCGGTGCATCAAGGCGATTTGCGCCGCAGGGCCGCCAAAGGACAGGAAGCCGATCCTGGCGAAAGTGCGGGTCAGTTCGGAAAGGGTCGAAGTCATTCGGAGCGTCCTGCGGGCCAGTCGTGGCCTTCCTCATGGCCGTCGCGGGCCCAGCGGTAAAGAGCATCGTAAAGTGCGATGCCGGCGGCGAGCTGTTTCAGGTCATCGCGAAACATTCGTGACAATCCTACGGACAGCGCCAGAAGGCCTGCCGCCTGCGGGGCAAGGTCATGCCGGTCAGAGTCGGCAGCGCGGACCACGGTTGCCAGGCGGTCCAGCGCTTCGGTGTGGAGATGGAGGTCGTCCAGAAGGGCGTCAAAGCTGCAGCGGTCGCCCCGGTGGCTGAAGGTCACGCCATTTATGTCGAAGGGCGTTGCATCGAAGCGGTCGGCGACGGCAAGTACCTCAGCCGGGGCGACGAACAAGAAACGCGCGGCGGGATCGATGAAGCGCCGAATGAGCCAGGGACAAGCGATGCGGTCGATCTTCGGGCGGTGGCGGGTGACCCAGAGGCTGGTCGCGGGCAGGGCAGCGCGAGGAACCATCGGCAGACCGGCGGCCTGCCAGCCGAGGGCACCACCTTCCAGCACTTCGGCCTGCCAGCCCTTCGTGCGCAGGATCGCGGCGGCGCCCTCTGACAGTTTGCGACCCTTCATGCAGACCACGACAGCGCGGTCGGGGGCATCGGAGATGGCGTCGATCGAGGACGGCGGGACAACCCGGCTGGTCGGGACAAGCTGGGGCAGGGCGTCCAGGTCCTCGGGCAAGCGGACGTCGAAGACGGTTGGAGCGTCGGGCGTGCCGATTAGGCGGAAAGCCTGGGCGGGAGTGATCAGGCCAAACTCGGGCATGGGGTGCATCCTTGGCAAAAGGTCAGGGATGCGACGCTTGGGCCGAAGCCTCACGGGGTGGACGCAGGGACCCCATAGACCAAGGGGTAGGGGCTTTGGGGAAGACGGTCAAGGGGCGTGTCGCGGATCAGCCGACGGGCTTTGCCAATTCGCGCAGAAGCTTCAGCCGCAGGGTTTCGGCATAGTCCTGCAGCCCGCGTGCGGTCACGACAAAGCCGCCGGGCGTCATGACCCAGCTGCGATAGTAGAGCGTGACCGGAAAGGCGGGGCCGGGCTCTTCAATGGCGATGGCATTCACTGTCACCCCGGTAGCGACCGCCTGCGCGCGCGCCTCGGCATCGGTGAAGCCTGCATTTTCCTGCCCGTCGCCCGAAATGTCCACGACTTTGCGGACGCAATCGGGAACGGCCGCAAATTGCGCCAAGGCGAAGGTCAGGGCCTGACCGACGGCCGTGTCTGACCCCTTGAAGGCGCGGGGAAGGGTGGCGGCCCGCCCGGCAAACGCGACGACGGCCTCGGGCGAGAGCATCCTTTGCCAATCAAGGACCAGGGCCTGCTGGCCTGGACCTGACCAATGGACAACAGCCAAGGCCACCTGTCCCCGGACCAGGGCTTCGGTCACCTCCGGATCGGTCAAGGCGGATGCCAGCCCCTCCGCCTGCAAGCGGTAATCGCCCGCGTCGATGGAGCCGGAGACGTCAATCGACAGGACCAGCGCTGTCTCGCAGGCCTGAATGGGCTGGCATAGAAGGCAAAGCAGGAGGGCTGCGCGGACCATCCCGAAAGGATGGGGCGGAAGGGGGCGGCAGGCAAGGGAGGGCGCTGAAGTCTTTTGCCGGGCGCCCCATGGCCGGGGGTAACGGAGGCTTGCAGAGGATGGTGGTAAGTGCCGGATTCTGTTGCCAGGCTCCGGCGGGCCCCGCCTTACGGGGCTAACCGCAAGGACTTAGTTTTGGTCTTGCGAGCCGCTTACGCGGCCAGCGCCACCGGAGCACGGTTGTCGTTGGCAACTGTGATCATGGACCGATAACGGTGGTACCTCAC
>JALOTD010000011.1 GCA_025458105.1 Tabrizicola sp.
CGCCGCCGGGGTGATCTCGATCATCATCGCCCCCCTCGTCAGCCGCATGCTCCGCTTCTTCCCGCCGGTCGTCACCGGCACGATCATCCTGGTGATCGGCATCAGCCTCATGCGGATCGGCATCAACTGGATCTTCGGCAACCCCGTCGGCCCCACCGCGCCCATGATCGTCGACCCCGCCCATGCCGACTGGCTGAAAGCCGTGACCGAGGGCGCCGCCGCCGGCACCATCACCGGCCTACCCGAGCTTCCCGCCAAACTCGCCCTCGCCGCCAGCCAGCCGAACCCCGCCTATGCGCCCCTGGGCAACATCGGCATCTCGGCCGTCGTCCTGATCGCCATCCTCCTCATCGCGCGCTTCGCCAAGGGCTTCATTGCCAACATCTCGGTCCTTCTCGGCATCATCATCGGCGCCGTGATCGCCGTGGCGCTTGGCAAGATGAGCTTCGACAAGGTCGCCGATGCCAGCTGGTTCGGCCTCATCACGCCCTTCCACTTCGGCACGCCGACCTTTGATCTGGTGATGATCGTCACCATGACCCTCGTCATGATCGTCGTCATGATCGAATCCACCGGCATGTTCCTTGCCCTCGGCGACATGACCGGCAAGCCCGTCACGCAACCCATGCTCTCGGCGGGCCTTCGGACCGACGGCCTTGGCACGCTGATCGGCGGGATCTTCAACACCTTCCCCTACACGTCCTTCTCGCCTGATCGTCCTTGGCCTGGTCCCCAAGATGGGGGCGCTGGTGGAATCCGTCCCCACCATGGTCCTGGGCGGGGCGGGCCTTGTGATGTTCGGCATGGTCGCGGCCACCGGCATCCGCATCCTGGCCGGCGTCGACTTTGCGAAGAACCGCAACAACCTCTTCATCGTCGCGGTCAGTATCGGCATGGGGATGATCCCGCTCGTCGCCCCCAACTTCAAGCAGTGGATGCCCCACGACATCCACCCGCTGATCGAATCCGGCATCCTCCTCGCCTCGCTCACCGCGGTGATCCTGAACGCCTTCTTCAACGGCGCGAAGGGTTCGGTCGCAGAGGCCAAGGCCGCCGCAGCCGCCGCCGATCACTAGGCGCGCGGCCCAAAACAAGCGCCTCCCCTCCCCCTCCGTGGGGAGGGGATGGGGGTGGGGGGCACCTCCTCGGCAACGGTCATTCGACGATGATCTCGCAGGTCATCGCCCTCTGTGAGTCGAAGTCGATAAGCGTCAACGAGGTCCAGCCCGGTCCAACTCCCGTCACCACAGCGCTCTTGTTGTCCTTCACGGAAAGGTCGGCGATCTTCGGGGCTGCCATCGTAGCTTCCGTGATCTGCATCTCCTTCCCCGCCGCGTCCCGAAATGCTATCTGGACGACCTGCCCGACGCCCAGCCGCATCGGAGCGCCGTCTGCATCCTGACAGAGCTCGGCATCAGCAGGCGCGCCGGCGGCCAACTCGGTCTCGGGACTGTCAGCCGCAAACGGACAGAGGTTGATCGATAACACCCCCGCCTCGCCTTCGGAGATCCACGCGAGCACAGCCAGCCCCGGTGCCTTTCCCAACACGTAGAGCCACCTACTGGACACCACAGAGATATCGACGAGGCCCGGAGCCGACATCGAAACCTCGGCAAAGTCGCTGGGAAACTCCAGCAGTTGGGCATGGCCCGCCAACAACTTCTGCCGCCCCGAGACCAGCGTCAAGGCACAGTCACCAGACTGCAACTGCGTCAGACTATGAACCTTCGGGTCAAACGCGACGATCCGGCCCAGGCACTGATACTGGCTTCGCTCGGATTGCCGAGATAAGCCAGCACCCCCTGCCCGTCACGGATGTCCGAGAAAACCTGGATCTCCGACCCCAGGCTTCGCACATCGTCGTAGTCGACGGGGGAAAAGATCATCGCATGGGTCCCGGCGAAGAAAAGCCCCTCCGCCCCCGCCGTCGTCTGGCACGGCGGCACTGACTGCGCCTGCACCGCGCCGGGCAGGAACAGCGCCAGACCAAGGGCGAAGGGCCGAATAAGGCTTTGGATAATCTGCACGACCATCAACGCACTCCTGAAATGCCGCGACAAGCTGTCATCGACAATACCAGCTGATCCTCCCAAGCCAATGGCCCGCGCCAAGAGGTTAACCGTCCATGAATCGATTTTTCTAACCCTTTGAAATCCTTGCAGCCTCACAATCTGTCCACGCGTGGACACCCCTTGCCCCCGCCCCGCCCCGCAGGCTACCGTCTGTCTGAGCCGAAAGGAGCCTCCCATGCACGCCATCGAAAAACGTCTGACCGAGCTTGGGGTCACCCTCCCCGACGCCCCCGCCCCGGCAGCGAATTACGTCCCCTTCGTTCAGGTCGGGACCCTCGTCCATATCTCGGGCCAGATCAGCCAGGACGAACACGGCCTGATCAAGGGCCGCCTGGGCGAAGACCTCAGCTTCGAGCAGGGGGCCGCTGCCGCGAAACGCTGCGCGATCTCGCTCCTCGCCCAGCTGAAGAAGGCCGTGGGCGGCGACTGGGACCGGCTGGACCGGGCGGTGAAACTGGTGGGCTTCGTGAACTCCACCCCCGATTTCGTGGACCAGCCAAAGGTCATCAACGGCGCGTCCGACTTTCTGGTGGCCGTTCTGGGAGACGCGGGCCGCCACGCCCGCTCGGCCGTCTCGGCCGCCTCGCTGCCCCTGGGGGTGGCCGTCGAAATCGAGGCGATCTTCGCCCTGAAATGACCCCCGAAGAATGACCCGCATCCCCTTGCCCGACAGCTTCCTCAGGCTGCCCATCTCCCATCGTGCCTTGCATGACCGCAGCAAGGGCCGGATCGAGAACTCTCCCGCCGCGATCAAGGCTGCAGTGGAGGCCGGGTACGCCATCGAGATCGACCTGCAGCTCTCCGCCGATGGCGCGCCGATGGTCTTCCACGACGAAGACCTCGACCGTCTGACCGATGAGACCGGCCCGGTGAATGCCCGCACCGCCGCCGAGCTGGGCCGAATCCGACTGAAGGGGTCAACCGACACGATTCCCACTCTGGCCGAGGTCCTAAACCTGATCGGGGGCAAGGTTCCCCTCCTCATCGAGATCAAGGACCAGACCCAGGTGATGGGCGAAACCGACGGTCGGCTGGAGACCGCGACAGCCGAGGCCCTGAAGGACTACCGAGGTGAGGTCGCGCTCATGTCCTTCAACCCGCATTCCGTCGCCCACATGGCCCGCTTCGCCCCCAACCTGCCGCGCGGGATCACCACCTCGGCCTACGACCCCGACGACTGGGCCCCCCTGCCCAAGGAAGTCTGCGACCGCCTCCGCCCGATCCCCGATTTTGACACGACCGGCGCCAGCTTCATCAGCCACGAAGGACGCGACCTCGCCCGTCCCCGGGTTGCTGAGTTGAAGGCCAAGGGTGCAGCAATCCTCTGCTGGACCATCCGCTCTGCCGCCGATGAGGCGCTGGCGCGGCGGATTGCCGACAATGTGACCTTCGAGGGCTATCTGGCCGCGCTTCCGGCTTGACCTTCGCGCCCCGCCCGCCACTTTTCCCCCGACAAGAGGGGTGCGAATGGCCGACCTGACCCTGCTCGAAAACATCTCTGACATCGCCGCCGCTGATTGGGACGCGGTCGCAACCCCCGAACAGGCGGACGGGCGCCCCATCGATCCCTTCACCACCCACCGATTCCTCTCCGCCTTGGAGACGTCGAAATCAACCGGCACCGGGACCGGTTGGCAGGCGCGGCCCCTGGTCCTGCGGGACGGTGGCACAGTTCGTGCCGCGACGCCGCTTTATGTGAAGACCCACAGTCAGGGCGAATACATCTTCGACCACGGCTGGGCCGATGCGCTGGAACGCGCCGGTGGCCGCTACTATCCGAAGCTGCAGATCGCTGTTCCCTTCACCCCTGCGACCAGCCGTCGCTTCCTGGGCCCGACCGAGCACCGCGAGACTCTCTGGCGCGCGGCAATCGGGGTGGCCGCTCAGAACCGGCTTTCCTCGCTCCATGCCACCTTCTGCACGGTAGAGGAGGCCGAGGCGCTGGCGGGAGTGGACGGCACGCTTCACCGCGTCACGCAGCAGTTCCATTGGGAGAACCGGGGGTACGGGTCGTTCGATGACTTTCTGGGCGACTTGTCCAGCCGCAAACGCAAGATGATCCGCAAGGAACGCGAGACGGCGCAGGGGCGTGGCCTGACCATCCGCGCGCTGACCGGGGACGACATCGAGCCGCAGCATTGGGACGCCTTCTGGGCCTTCTACCAGGACACCGGCAGCCGCAAATGGGGCACGCCCTACCTGACCCGCAAGGCCTTCACGGCCTTCCACGAGACGATGCGGGAGGACATGCTCCTTGTCCTCGCCTTCAACGGCGCACGGCCCGTCGCGGGGGCACTGAACTTCATCGGGCGGCACACTCTTTACGGGCGCTACTGGGGCTGCGTCGAGGATCACCCCTGCCTGCATTTCGAACTGTGCTACTATCAGGCTATCGACTGGGCGATCACCCACGGGCTGACCCGCGTCGAGGCCGGGGCACAGGGCGAACACAAGCTGGCGCGCGGCTACCTTCCGGTCGAAACCCATTCCATCCACTGGATCGCCGACCCCGGCTTCCGCAAGGCGGTGGACCGCTACCTGCAGGCGGAACGCCGCGCAGTGGGGCAGGAAATCGAGGTGCTGACCGCCTACGGCCCCTTCCGTCGGTGCGAAACACGCGAGTAGGCTTTCCCAGCAATCTTTGCAATCAAGGACATCCGATGGCCGACCTCCTGTCCCCCTCCGAGCGCATGACGCTGCTGCAGCCTTTGGGCGAATCCGGCTGGGCAGCCGTTCCGGGCCGGGACGCGATCCGCAAAATATTGAAATTCCGAAACTTCTCGGAGGCTTGGGGCTTCATGACCCGCGCGGCACTGGTCGCTGAAAAGCTGAACCACCACCCCGAATGGAAGAACACGTACAACGTGGTCGACGTGACGCTGACCACGCATGACTGCCAGGGCCTGAGCCAGCTTGATCTTTCTCTGGCCCGAGCGATGGACCGATTGTCCCAGGGCGCTGAAGTTCAGCGGGACCATGGCGAGCCGGTGTCGTCTCTCTGCGAACTCCGCGCTCGCAAGGCCTGAACCGACCTATACGCCGGGCTCTCCCCTCTCCCACTTGGGGAGAGGGGCCGGGGGTGAGGGGCTTAGAGCTGCGACAGAAGGTGTTCGCCTGCCGATATCTCGCAACCGGTTCCCGTTTCGGGGTTGAACTGGGTGACGACGCCATCCTCGGCCAGAAGCGAATAGCGCTTGGACCGGGCGAAGAAGCCCAGATGCGGCACATCGAAGGTCTGCCCGATGGCCTTAGAAAAGCTTGAATCCGCATCGCCCAGCATGGTGATCCCGGCGGCGGTCGCCCCCGTTGCCTCGCCCCAGGCCTTCATCACGAAAGGGTCGTTGACCGCGATGCAGATGATTTCGTCCACGCCCTTGTCGGCGAACTTCTTTGCCGTCCGGATGAAGCTGGGCACATGCGCCGTCGAGCAGGTGCCAGTATAGGCACCGGGCAGACCGAAAATCACGACCTTGCGGCCCTTCAGCTTGTCAGACAGTTTCACGTCCTCTGCCCCGGCCTCGCCCATCTTCAGGAGCGTGGCGTCCGGCAGTTTCGTCCCGATCGATATGGTCATTTTCCCTCATTCCTCGTCAGGCGCACGCGTTGCGCCGGTTGCTTCTTGGGTTATAGGGTCACGCGCGGGACATGCCAGAGGGATGCACGATGCGGGTTGTGATTGTCGGGGCCGGGCAGGCCGGTGCGGCACTGGCGGCAAAGCTGCGGGCCTTGGGCCACACCGGAGAGATCGTGATGCTTGGGGACGAGCCCGCCCCGCCGTACCAGCGCCCGCCGCTGTCGAAGTCCTATCTTTTGGGCGAGATGGAGGAAGAGCGCCTGTGGCTGCGCGCACCCGAGTTCTGGACAGAAGCCGGCGTGGACTTACGCCTGGGTCGGTCGGTGACCGACATTGATCCGGTGGAGAAGACGGTCACCGTCGGGGGCGAAGCGCTGGCCTATGACCAGCTTGCGCTGACGACCGGCTCAGCGCCGCGGCAGTTGCCTGCGGCCTTGGGTGGGGGACTTTCCGGTGTCTATACCGTTCGGACGCTTGCCGATGTCGATGCAATGCGGGCCGAATTCGTTGCAGGGCGCAGGGTGATCATCGTTGGTGGTGGCTATATCGGCCTGGAGGCGGCGGCAGTCGCCGCGAAGTTGGGCCTGCGCGTCACCGTTCTGGAAATGGCCCCCCGCATACTGCAGCGTGTGGCTGCACCTGAAACCAGCGACCACGTTCGCGCTCTGCACCAGTCGCATGGGGTGACTGTGCTGGAGGCAACCGGTCTTGACCGGCTGGAAGGCCAGACCCGTGTCACCGGGGCGATCCTGAAAGACGGGCGGGTACTGCCTGCCGACTTCGTGATCGTCGGTGTCGGGATCACCCCCAACGTCCATCTGGCCGAACAGGCGGGCCTCTCCATCGACAACGGCATCGCCACCGATGCCCTGGGGCGCACCTCGGACCCTTCGATCTGGGCGGCGGGAGATTGCGCCTCGTTCCCGTATGCTACAGGGCGGCTTCGCCTGGAATCGGTGGGCAACGCCATCGACATGGCCGAAGCGGTGGCAGCCAACATCCTGGGTGCGCAAGAGCCCTATTTGGCAAAGCCCTGGTTCTGGTCCGATCAGTTCGACCTGAAGCTGCAGATTGCGGGCTTGAACACCGGGTACGACCGCGTCGTCTCACGGCAGGAAGGCGGAACAAGCTTCTGGTACTATCTGGGCGAAACGCTTCTGGCGGTCGACGCCATGAATGACAGTCGCGCCTACATGGTCGGCAAACGGCTGATCGAAAGCGGCAAGAGCCCGTCGGCCGAACTTGTAACCACGACGCCCGATCTCAAGGCGCTGTTGCGGTGAGGATCATCGGCGGCAGTCGTCGGGGCCTGAAGCTTGCGGATGTCGGCGAAGGCGACCCCGTCTCTCATCTCCGCCCAACAAGCGACCGGGTGCGCGAGGCGATCTTTAATCTGCTGATTAACGCCCATGGCAACCCGGTCACCGGCGCGCGCGTCCTTGACCTCTTCGCCGGGACTGGCGCGCTGGGGCTGGAGGCGCTGAGCCGGGGGGCGGCAGAGGTGACCTTCGTCGATGACGGCGTGAAGGCGCTTGCACTGCTAAAGGCCAACATCGCGAGGATGCGCGCCGATCGCGAGACAAGCATCCTGCGCCAGAACGCGACCCGCTTGCCTCCGAACCAGAGCGCACCCTTCTCGCTGGTCTTCCTTGATCCGCCTTACGGCAAAGCGATGGGAGAAGCCGCACTTTGTTCGGCGCTTGGCGGTGGCTGGATTGCCCCCGGCGCCATGGTGGTCTGGGAAGAATCGACCGACCCGCTCCCCCCGTCTGGTCTGGCGCAGATCGACCAACGCCGGTATGGCGACACGCTTGTCACGATTCTGGAGGCCTCGGCATGACCCGCCCGTCCGCCGTTCTGTTTGACTGCGATGGTGTGATCGTCGACACTGAGGGCCCGACCTTCAGTCTTCTGATCCAGGACTTGGCTGCCCATGGCCTTTCACTGACTCGCCACCAGTTGGAGACAGACTTCATCGGCGGCACGATAGAGACGGTGGCCAGCCGCGCCCGCGCGGCGGGGGCGCGGCTGCCCGATGGCTGGGTCGCCGATTTCTACACGCGCATGTATGCGCTGCTGGCGGACGGCACGCCTCTGATCCCTGGCATCCTTGGCGTCCTTGATGCGCTGGATCGGGCAGGCATCCCTTATGCCGTCGGCTCGAATGGGCCGCCGGAAAAGATGCAGATCAGCCTGGGCCAGCATGGGCTGATTCCCCGATTTAGGGCGGTCCTTTCCGGTCAGGCGCTAGGTAACCCAAAGCCTGCGCCCGATGTCTATCTGGCCGCCGCAAAGGCCTGCAGAGCAGATCCGGCGCACTGCGTCGTGATAGAGGACAGCCCCTCGGGTGCCAAGGCTGCGCTGGCGGCGGGGATGCTTTGCCTTGGGTATGCCGGTCACGGTCCGGAAGCGCCGCCTGCACGCGGCATGGCAGAACTGGGTGTCCTGCTCTTTGCCAACATGGACGACCTTCCGCACCTTCTGGGCCTGTCATCCGCCACGTGACGCCGCGTTGCTGGTGACAGCCCGACCCGCCCTCGCCATTCTGCCGCGAAACTTGGGAGGCCACGATGTCCAGCTACCCCCACCTACTTGCACCGATCACGCTTGGTGGGGTTACCTTGCGCAACCGCAGCCTGATGGGTTCGATGCACACCGGGCTTGAAGAGACCGGCGACTGGGGCCGGGTCGCAGCTTTCTATGCGGCGCGCGCCCGGGGCGGCGCCGGTCTGATCGTCACCGGGGGCATGGCCCCGAACCGCGAAGGCGGGGTCTTTCCCGGGGCGGCTGGGCTCTATTCGGAAAAGGACATCGCCAACCATCGCAAGGTCACTGATGCCGTCCATGCCGAAGGCGGGCGGATCACAATGCAAATCCTGCATGCCGGGCGGTACGCTTATTCCCCCGACTGCGTGGCCCCCTCGGCGATCAAGTCGCCGATCTCGCCCTTTCCGCCCAGGGAACTGGACGAGGCGGGTATCGAAAAGCAGATTTCGGACATCGCCACCGCCGCCGCCAGGGCCATTCAGGCCGGCTATGACGGGGTCGAGGTCATGGGCTCAGAGGGCTATTTCCTGAACCAGTTCCTGGTCGCCCACACCAATCGCCGCACCGACCGTTGGGGTGGCACCTACGCCAACCGCATGCGACTGCCGGTCGAAACCGTCGCCCGGGTCCGCAGCGCGATGGGGCCGGATGCCATCCTGATCTACCGCATCTCGCTGATCGATCTGGTGCCCGACGGGTCCACCTGGGACGAGGTCGTGCAACTGGCGAAGGCCATCGAGGAGGCTGGGGCGAGCGTCCTGAACACGGGCATCGGCTGGCACGAGGCGCGGGTGCCGACGATCGCCACTTCCGTCCCCCGCGCGGCCTTTGCGCATCTGACGGCAAGGTTGCGGCCCGAGGTCGGGATTCCCGTCATCACCTCGAACCGCATCAACACGCCGGAAGTGGCCGAGGCGCTATTGGCAGAAGAAATGGCTGACATGGTGTCGATGGCCCGGCCCTGGCTGGCGGACGCCGAGTTCATCGCCAAGGCTGCGAGCGGCCGCGCGGCCCGGATTGCGCCGTGTATTGCCTGCAACCAGGCCTGCCTGGATCACACGTTTTCGGGCAAGCTGACCAGTTGTCTCGTGAACCCTCGTGCCTGCCATGAGACCGAACTGACTTACCAGCCCGCGACCGTCGCCAAGCGTGTCGCCGTGGTTGGGGCAGGTCCGGCAGGCATGATGACGGCCATCGTCGCTGCCGAACGGGGCCACCACGTCACGCTTTTCGATAGGGCCGATCAGGTCGGCGGACAGTTGAACCTGGCCAAGCAGGTGCCGGGCAAAGAGGAATTCCACGGCCTTGTCGCCTGGTTCGCCGCGATGCTGGACCATCCAAACGTCGCCCTTCGCCCGGGTGCGGAGGCGAGAGCCGATGACCTGACGGATTTTGACGAGGTGGTGGTCGCGACCGGAGTCATTCCACGTGATGCGGGCATTCCGACTGAACCCGGCTCCAATGTGATGGGCTATGTCGATGTGCTGAAAGGGGCCATGCTCGGCAGGCGCGTCGCGGTCGTCGGCGCCGGTGGCATCGGGTTCGATGTGGCCGAGACGCTGGTCCATGATGGCGACAGCCCGGCCCTTCACCCCGATCTCTGGCGCGCCGAATGGGGCGTCTCGGCCCCATGGCAGGATCGCTCAGGGCTGGCCGCCGACGGCCCTCAGCCGCATCCTCCGGCACGCGAGGTGCACCTTCTGCAGCGCAAGGCGGAAAAGCCTGGCCGAAGCCTTGGCAAGACCACGGGCTGGATTCACCGGGCATCTCTGGCGATGAAGAAAGTTCGGATGCAGGGCGGCGTGAACTATGAGCGTATCACGCCCGAAGGTCTTTGGATCAGCCACGGTCCGAACCGCGAACAGCCAGAGCTGCTCGCGGTCGATGCCGTGGTGCTCTGCGCAGGGCAAGAGCCGGAACGAGGGCTGTCCGCAGAGCTTGACCGACGCGGCATCCCCCACCACCGGATCGGCGGGGCGGATGTTGCTGCCGAACTGGATGCCAAGCGCGCCATAGACCAAGCGGCGCGCCTGGCGGCGCGGCTTTAGTTGCTGGCCTCAGGCAGGGCGATCACGCCATTGTCGACCGCCGTCTGCAATTCGGTTGTATCGACCGCGCCATCCACATTGGCGTCGATCGCAGCAAAGCCTTCTTCAGTAAGATCAGGCCAGACCGCCTGCAGTTCAACAAGCGACCACGTCCCATTGCCATCCGTATCCGGCACGTCAGGCAGCGTTGCCTGGGCAAGCGCCGCCGAAACCATCGTGAATGGGGCGAGAGCAGCGATAAGAGCAAGACGTTTCATGCGAGTTTCCTTTTCTCTTCAACATTACAGGGCGGCTTGACCATTCCCTGCAACCAATCTGGCCAGAGTCGGAACGATATTCCATAGCGCCCGAAAATCTGTTCGGTGGACAGCCCGATTGTCGCCTGTTTCGGATTATTTTGGAACAGCTTCCCGCCGATACGGGACCGCTGGACGTTTTCTCGCCGATGCATCTGACCTGAGGTGGCGGTTGATCGCCACTGCGTAGCGCCCTGTTAAGTTTCTCTGCCATGAACGATCCCACACAATACCCCGGATAGGTCGCGCGTTTGCCGCCATCCTGCCCGAATTGGCCGCGACATCTTTGGGTCAAAAGGCGTGTTACTGCCACGAAAGAGGGCAATGATGGATCGACTGACCGAGATGGAGGCCTTTGCCACTGTCGTGGACCAGGGTGGTTTCACGGATGCGGCAAAGAAGATGGGGATCTCGAAATCCGCCGTTTCCAAACATGTCTCCGCCCTTGAGGCGAGACTGGGCGCGCGCCTTCTGAACCGGACAACCCGGCGCGTGAGCCCAACAGAGATCGGCCTGGCCTACTATGACCGTGCGCGCCGTGTGCTGAACGACGCGGGCGAGGCGGATGCCTTGGTTACCAGCATGCAGTCAGCACCCTCTGGCCTGTTGCGGGTGTCTGTCGCGACCGACTTTGGCGTGAACCTTCTGTCGCCGATCCTGGGGGATTTTCTGCTGGAATACCCCGACATCACCGTCAACATGGTGCTGAACAACCGCTACGTCGAGCTGATCAGCGAAGGGTTCGACATGGCAATCCGGGTGGGCGATCTGGAGGACTCGAGCCTGCGCGCCCGCAAGCTGACCGAGACGACCAAGCGGATGATCGGCGCGCCGTCCTACTTCCAGAAGTTCGGTCGCCCGATGAAGATCGACGATCTGAATGACCACAAGCTTCTGCACTATTCGAACCAGGCCAATGGCAATGTCTGGAAGATCACGGCACCCTCTGGCGAAAAGCGGCAAGTACGGTCCGTCGGCTGGCTGACAGTCAATGATGGGCAAAGCCTTTTGAACGCCGCCATTTCGGGCCTGGGCATCGCCTATCTTCCAAGCTTCCTTTATGCTGACGCGATGCGTCAAGGTCTGGTTGAAGAGGCGATCCCGGGCCTGCCGGTGGAAACCCTGGGCATCTATGCCGTCTATCCGCCGGGCCGCTTCACCCAACCCAAGGTGCGCGCCTTCATCGACTTTCTGGCCAAGCGCTACATGGAAAAAGGTCCGGATAACTGGTGACCTGCGAGGCCCGCCTCAGCGTGTCGAAGTGACGACCACTTCGACACGGCGGTTTTGCTGACGGCCCTCTTCTGTCTGATTGGTCGCCCTTGGCGCAAGAAAGCCGACGCCCTCGGCCGCGATGCGGGTGCGATCTGCGCCATAACTTTCGATCAGAACCTCGGCGACCGCCTCGGCACGCCTTTCAGACAGCGCAATATTCGCCGTCAGGCTGCCGGAAGCGTCCGTGTGCCCGACGAGAGCAATGGTGCCGTCAGGATTGGCTTCCAGCCACGCAGCGACGGCCGCCAGCGAGGGATATTCGCCCTCTGTCAAAGATGCAGAACCGCTGGCGAAGATCAGATCGTCCAAGACTGCGCTGCCCATGTCATTCAGGGCCCTGTCGACTTCTGAAACCAGGCGCTCGGCGGGCCCAACGCCGCGCTGGACGTCTTCCTCTAGATCCACAACGGCCAAGGGCGTCTCAGGTGGCGTATCTGGCAAGGGTGCTGGCGTGACGCGCGTTATCTGCACGTAACCGGACAATGCAGAACGGCTTACAAGAATCGACAGCGCCTCTTCGCCCTTGATTGCCGAGAGGAACCGGTAGTCCCCCAGATCGACATGCATGTCCGGCTCGGGCAGAACATCGGTCGAATACCGAAAGTCGAACCCGCCACAGACACGCGCCTCGCAATCCAGGATCACCGTGTAGCCTGCAGCTTTGACCTGTTCCCTAAGCGGTGCCAGGATCGCCAAAGTCGTCAAATCTGGTGCGTCCAATTGGAAGGCCCGTTGATCCAGCGCCCCTTCGACGGTGCGAGTGGGAACTCCTCTGCCATCAAATGGGGCGAGTGGCAGAGTATAGCTTCCAGGGACTTGCACTCGGGACTCTTCGGCCAGAACCGGGGCGGGCAAGTCCAGTGTCAGCGCAACTGTTGGACAGGCCATGACCATGGCCAGGCAAGGTGACATCAAGGCATAAACTGGGTGCAACACTGCCCGCGCCGCTTTCCGCGATCACTTCATCCGGTAGTGGTAGTGTCCCACAACTTCCATGCCGATGCGAGTATAGAGCGCGCGTGCGGCAGCGTTTTGCTCGGTCACCGCAAGCGACAACCAGTCGACACCCTGGGCAGCTGCCCAATTGGCCGCTGCGTGGACGAGCGTTGACCCGATGCCCTTGCGGCGACACTCAGCACGAACCTCCAGAGCGTGCAGCATGGCCGTATCCTCATGACAGGCCACAAAGGCAACGCCTGTCGGTCGATCCTCGGCCCGGGCAAGA
The DNA here is from genome assembly GCA_025458105.1 of Tabrizicola sp. Taxonomy (GTDB): domain Bacteria; phylum Pseudomonadota; class Alphaproteobacteria; order Rhodobacterales; family Rhodobacteraceae; genus Tabrizicola. Next base: position 13,038 of record JALOTD010000011.1, read on the forward strand.
AGCGCCGCCTTCGCACCAGACACACGCTGCATGATTTGCATTCGCGCAGGGCCTATGCCGCCCTCTGCCCAGATGAATTGAGCGATTGCAAGCGGTGGCCAATGCGGAAATGCAGAAAGCGAGGACAGGTCGGCTGTCAAACCGGCTACCGGGGCGGCATAGATCAGGACAGGATCGACCAGCTTCCAGCCGCGCAGGGCAAGTGCTGCATCAAGATCCTGATCGGCAGGCCGGATCAGAACCAGCGGATCGGCAAGCTGTTCCAGTCGCAACAAGTCAGCGTCTGTCCAGTCGCCTTCACAGCTTGCCGCAGAAACGCGTTTGCCCCCGCCAGCACCATCCCGCAAGGTGAAGGGGCCTTCACGCCAACTGCGCGCAGTGGGCCAAGTCGCTGCCATGACACGCTGAATCGCCTCAGGGGTCATCCGAACAGCCGCTGAAGCCGCTGCATGGCGAGGTCGACCTGAACAGCATCAGTGCCCCGGATCACCAAATTCGTGCCATGTGCGCCGTTCTGGATGAACGGATACGAGCCCATGGACAGATCCGGGAACTCGGCGGCCAAGGCGCCGAATTCGGTGGCGATCTCTCCCTCTCCACGGTTCACCCGCAAGGACTGCGACAGGAGTGGCGGCCCTCCAGTCAGTTTTGGAAGAACACTGGCCACCATGGCCTGAAAGATGTTCGGCACGCCCGCCATGACATGCACATTGCCAATGGTAAAGCCCGGCGCAGTCGACACCGGATTGTCAATCAGCGTCGCACCGTCCGGGATCCGGGCCATTCGCTGCCGAGCCTCATTGAACGGCAGGCCCGCGCGATCATAGTGCGCCTGCAACAGGGCCATCGCATCGGCGCGGTGGCCGATTGCAGCCCCCATGGCCTCGGCCACGGCATCAGCAGTGATGTCGTCGTGGGTGGGACCAATGCCGCCGCTGGTAAAGAGATGTGTGTACTGCCCCGCAAGAGCGCGCACTGCGGCGACGATCTCCACATGCACATCCGCGACAATCCGCACCTCGCGCAGGGCAATCCCGATCCGGGTCAGTTCATTTGCCAGATAGTGCATGTTCGAATCGCGCGTGCGACCGGACAGGATCTCGTCGCCAATCACCAGCATTGCAGCGGTTGGGTTGGTCATTCTGCTCTCCCTTGCCTTTCTGCGGTATAGCCTCGCAGATAGGCGTTTCAAACCCCGGCCTCTGGCCAATTCCGCTTGACCCGCTTATGTAGAGGCCAAGGAGAGACCTTTGGACGACGTGCGCGCCCGGATTACCAAGGATGGCATTCGCATCTATGAGGATGCGGATTTTGTCGGCATGCGTGCAGCAGGTCGGGTTGCGGCTGAGATCCTGGATTCTGTGACGACGCTTGTCGTTCCCGGTGCAACCACCGCCGCCATCGACGACTTCATCACCGAAGAGATCAAGCGGCGCGGCGTGATCTCTGCCACGATCGGCTATAAGGGCTACAAACACGCCTCCTGTATCAGCGTGAATCACGTGGTCTGTCACGGCATCCCGGGGCCGAAGGTTCTGATGGATGGAGACATCCTGAATATTGACGTGACCGTCATCGTCGATGGCTGGTTTGGCGATACGAGCCGGATGTATGTCGCAGGCCAACTGGCCAGGAAGGCCGAGCGTCTGATTGAAGTGACGCATGAAGGGCTGATGCGCGGGATCGCTGCGGTGAAGCCTGGCAATACCTTTGGCGATATCGGCCATGCAATACAGGCCCATGTCGAAGCGCAGCGCATGTCGGTCGTCCGCGACTTCTGCGGCCATGGGCTGGGCCGGGTCTTCCATGCGCCGCCAAACGTTTTGCACTATGGCCGCCCTGGCGCAGGTCCGGTGCTTGAGGAAGGCATGTTCTTCACCATCGAGCCGATGGTGAACTTGGGTCGCCCGGAAACCAAGGTTCTTGCCGATGACTGGACCGCTGTGACCCGCGACAAGTCGCTGTCCGCGCAGTTTGAACATTCGGTCGGCGTCACCGCGACAGGCTGCGAGATCTTCACGCTGTCGCCCGCGGGCAAGTTCCACCCAACCTGGGGCTAGGGGCCAAAATCCTGCAGCACGGATGTTGACAAGTTTCTGGCCCGAGACATTGGGCCCTTAACCCCCGGTTTCCGCACAATGCCTTTGAAAGGCCCGTTTCAACAGGTCCAGTTCCGCACGTAACAGGCCGATCTCGGCACGCAGGTCTTCTTCCAGCGGGACGCCCGCTATGATCGTGACCTGCGCCAGAACTTTTCCGCCAGCCTGCAGCAGGACCGTCTGCACGCCTTCGTTCAGGATCGTCGCCGGTATCGGCAACCTCACAAGATGCCACCCGGCCCGGCCCGGCATCGCGCTTATCTCGACCCCGTCCAGCGGCTGTCCTTGCCAGGTTGCCTCGACGGCCGGAGGCTCTCCGGTCACGCCGCTCAGCACGCCTTCCCACACACCTTTCAGGATGCGGGTCTGGGTCAAGGCAAGCTCGGTCATCGGCACCTCTAAAGTTCTGCGCGTGGGCGGCGGCTGATCACCACATCGCGCAAAGTGATCCGGGACATCGCCACATTGTTGAAGATCAGGTCAAGCCAGGCACGCTCGATCCGGCTTTCGTCGATGTTGCCGTAGGCGAGGTCGAACTCGGCCATCTGGTCCGGCCCGTCCTGTGGCAGGGCGCTGACAAGCTGGGCCACGTTCGGCCCGTTCTTGACATTCAGCCGGGCAAAACCGCGGAGGGGTCGATCTGCCACGATCACCGCGTCGAGCCGGATCAGGTGACGCGATTTCAGGCCTTGGACTGCCCCGTCTGGCAAATTCATAGCCAAGGACAGAAAGCTGCCGCGAAAACCGAAGACGTCAAGGGCCAGCCCAAATGGCGCACGGTGCGCCGGATCCTGGTTGCGCAGGTTCCGGACCGCGATCTCCCCCAGGGGGCAGTCGTGGTACAGCGCAAGGTCGTCACTGATCTGCGTTCGTTCGGTTTCGGCGACAGCGCCGGGTTGCGCCAAGGGACCACGCCATGCATCCGCCCGCCAGGCCCAGTCTGTTCCCAGCGGCTGGCGTGGGAGACCCGTGCCTATTGCGGGCAAGGACAGACGATGCTCGGTCTCGTGAATCACCCGGTCGATTTGGCGTCGCAAGGACCGCGCCTCGGCCCGGATGGACCGCAGAGCAAAGGCATCAGCCTCGGCGGTCTGATCCGCCACCTGAGACCAATGGTCCCGCAGACGGCGCAGGTGCCATTGGTTCAGGACCTGTGCCAGCCGTCCAGCCATCTTTTGACCTTACTGGTCCATGTAGACGTGGCTTTCGCCCTTCGCCCCCGGATGCGTCACCGCCCCCCAGCGCGCGCCGCCGCAGAGCTTGGCGAACTTGTGCACCGCGCCGCTGGTATAGGCCGTCTTGCGCGGCCCCTTCCATTCGGTCTTGCGCTTGGCCAGTTCCTCGTCCGACAGCGCCACGGACAATTCGCCCGTGACCGCGTTCAGCGTGATGATGTCGCCGTTCTTCAAAAGGGCAATCGGCCCGCCATGCGCGGCCTCTGGCCCCACATGGCCCACACAAAAGCCCCGCGTCGCACCCGAGAAACGGCCGTCGGTGATCAGCGCCACCTTCTTGCCCATGCCCTGACCGGACAGGGCCGCGGTGGTCGCCAGCATCTCGCGCATCCCCGGGCCACCAGCCGGGCCCTCGTTGCGGATGACGATGACCTCACCTTCCTTGTATTCGCGCTTCTTGACCGCCTCGAACGCCTCTTCCTCGCATTCAAAGACCCGCGCCGGACCAGAGAACACCTGCTCCGCCTCGGTCATGCCCGCGACCTTCACGATGGCCCCGTCGGGGGCGAGGTTGCCCTTCAGGCTGACCACGCCCCCGGTCTTGGTGATGGGGCTGTTGATGTGATAGATCACCCGGCCATCCGCCTCACCCCGGATCTCGTCCAGGCTTTCGCCCAGCGTCTTGCCGCTGGCGGTGATGCAATCGAGGTGCAGAAGGCCCGCCTTCGCCAGCTCCTTCATTACCACGGCCACGCCGCCGACCTCGTGCAGGTCCTTGGCCACATACTTCCCGCCCGGCCGCAGGTCAACGAAGTAGGGCGTGTCCTTCATGCAGGCCGCCACGTCGAACAGGTCGAAGTCGATCCCCGCCTCATGCGCGATGGCCGGCAGGTGCAGCGCCGCGTTGGTCGAGCCGCCGGTGCAGCCCACCACGCGGGCCGCGTTCTCCAGCGATTTCCGCGTCACGATGTCCCGCGCGCGGATGTTCTTCTCGATCAGGTTCATGACCGCAACGCCCGAAGCCTCGCAGAACTGGTCGCGCGATTCATAAGGGGCCGGAGCCGAAGAGCTGTTCAGCAGCGCCAGACCAATCGCCTCCGACACGCAGGCCATCGTGTTCGCGGTGTACTGCGCGCCACATGCGCCACTTGACGGGCAAGCGACTTTCTCCATGATCGCCAGTTCCACGTCCGACAGGTTCCCGGCCTGGTGCTTGCCGACGGCCTCGAACATGTCCTGCACGGTGATGTCCTGGCCCTGATAGCGGCCGGGCAGGATCGACCCGCCGTAGATGAAGACGGACGGCACGTTCAGCCGCACCATCGACATCATCATCCCCGGCAAGGACTTGTCGCACCCGGCAAGGCCCACGATAGCGTCATAGCAGTGCCCGCGCATCGTCAGTTCCACGGTGTCCGCAATCGCATCGCGCGAGGCCAGCGAGGAGCGCATCCCCTCATGCCCCATCGCGATGCCGTCGGTCACGGTGATCGTGGTGAACTCGCGCGGGGTGCCGCCGCCCTTCTTTACGCCCTGCTTCACGACCTGGGCCTGCCGGTTCAGCGCGATGTTGCAGGGGGCCGCCTCGTTCCAGCAGGTGGCGACGCCCACCCAGGGCTGGTGGATCTCTTCCTCGGTGATCCCCATCGCGTAGAAGTAGCTGCGGTGCGGGGCGCGCGCCGGGCCTTCCGTGACGTGGCGGCTGGGAAGCTTCGACTTGTCGAAACGGGCTTTGGTCATGGCGGGTCCTCGCGGGCTATGGCTGGCCGCAAGGGATAATGGCCCACCCCGTCAGGAGCAAGCCGAATTGGTCAAATTGCCTGCGTCTAGTCGGCGTTGAGCGACGCAGTCGCCGACCGCATCAACCCATCAAGCTGCAGGCGGAAACTGTCGACGAAGGCCACATACCCGTCCAGCGGCGACGCCAGCGACGGAATTGCCGAGCCCAACATAGGCGCGGCAACATACACCGCCGCACCGACGATTGCGATGGTCATGACGGTCAGGAACCCGCTGCGAAAGCCTCGCCGAGCCTGCGTCAGGACGGGTGCCGGGTCAGCAGCATCGGCTGCGGTTTCGACCTGATATTCAGTGGGTCGCAGCGTCGAGTTGATTTCTTCGACATCGGGGAAAAGGTCCCGCCGGGCCGCGGGCTTGCCATCGGCATCCAAGGCAGACGCAGCCGCCAATGTCGAGGCGATCGCAGCATCAACGCCGAGCTCAGTCTGGGTCTCAATCGGCCGCGCCTCATTCCGACGCGCGTTCGCCTCCCGTTCGGCTTCTTCCCTGAGAATTGCCAGAACCGAGTCGTCTACGGCATAAGGCACAGGCTGTGCCGGGGCGGGTGCACTTTCGTCGGATGGGTCTTCGGCCTCGGCCGCTGCCGGGGCTGGGTCAGGCGTCGCTTGGCTAAGGTCTGCGGCCAGCGGCGCGACTTCGGTATCGACAGCGACCGGCACGTCTGCATCCGGCTCTGTGGTTGGGGTGACTGCTTCCGCCTGTTCTACCGCTGGCCCTGCAGGGTCTTCGGCAGAGGGCTGCGAAATCGTCGTGACATCGGAGACACCCGGTTCAGCGGCCCCAAGCGATGCCTCAGCGGCTTCTGCGGCGACCGGTTCCGGTTCCGTCACTGGCGCGACTGGCTGGGGCGAGGCCGGTGCTTCAACAACCGCTTCAGCAGCAATGGTCCTGGGCGGTCTGGTCCGTTCCGGATCAGTGTCTTCAGACTCAGGCGCCGCGTCAGGTTCCGCAGCGGCTTCCTGCAGCGGATCAGGTGTCGGGGCAACTGCTGGACGCGGCCGCATCTGGAACCAGGCGTGACCGCAATTTGCACACTGAACATCGCGACCCGTGTCCGGGATCGCGTCGTCAGGCACTTCGTACTTCGCCTCACAGTTCGGGCAAACCAAGCGCATTCTTGTCCCTCAAAGCCTGTTTCCGGCTCCCCCTTTCGCGTTGTAAACCTTAATTCCTGCTGTTCCAAGGCTTTGTCGCTCGCTCTTGTGCAATCCTTTGCCCCTGTGCGATGGAAAGTGCAGTCGAGCAACACCACCGAAAAACGCTTGGCTGCCTTCCGGCCCAAGGAGCTTGCCGTGATCGCCTTTGAAAATGTGGCCTACAGCTATGGCGGAGGCGACCTGCTTGCGGATGTTTCGCTGCGGCTGGCACCGGGTTCGTTTCATTTTTTGACCGGGCCGTCGGGATCGGGCAAATCGACGTTTCTGAAACTTGCTTACGCCGAACTGTTGCCCACCAGCGGCAGTGTAACTCTGTTCGACCGCGATGTGAAAACCCTGTCTCGGGATGATGTGGCCCGCACGCGTCGCAGGATCGGGATTGTCCACCAAGATTGCAAGTTCCTTGACCACATGAGCCTTGCCGCCAACATGGCATTGCCGTTCACGGTATCTGACCGCGAAAGCGACCCGCAGGACATGGATGATCTGTTGGGGTGGGTCGGACTGAAGCATTTGGCCGACGCCCTGCCTCCCCAACTGTCTGGTGGCGAAAGGCAGCGCGCGGCACTTGCCCGCGCTGTAATTGTCGACCCGGATGTCATTCTTGCCGACGAACCTACCGGTAACGTCGATTGGGAGATGTCGCTGCGCATCCTCACGCTGCTGGTGGAGCTTAACAAGATGGGCAAGACGATCCTGGTGGCGACTCATGACCTGAACCTGATCCGTCAGGCCAAGGCGCAGATTCAGGCCCGTGTCCTGCGCATCGCGAAGCACCGCGTCCAGCTTGCGGGGGCCGACCTGTGAAGTTTCCCAAGGCCAGACCAGCCTCGCCCGCGACCCGTGCCCTACAGGTCGTCCCGCCCTCTGGTCCGACCGCCTGGCTGACCACCTTCACTGCCGGCGCGATGACCTTTCTCTGCGTTTTCGCTCTGGCGCTGTCGCTTGCGTCAGGGCGACTTGCCGACCGATGGTCGCAAGCCCTGGCCAAAACCGCCACGATCCGGCTGTCCGCGCCGATAGAGCAGGTTCAGGTCCAGACCGACGCCATCCTGTCCGTTCTGGCGACAACGCCGGGAATCGCCAGCTTTCGCGCCATTGACGATGCCGAGACACGTTTGCTTCTTGAACCATGGTTCGGTCCGGACCTGCCGGTAGAGGCCCTGCCGATCCCCCGGCTGTTCGAAGTCGTGGAAGGCGCCGATGCCTACGATTCGGAAGGTCTGCGTCAGCGGCTGGCAGCTGAGGCTCCCGGCGCGGTACTGGACGATCATACCCGATGGCGGCGCCCCCTTGCCGAGGCGGCTGAACGTCTTCGCCTGCTTGGCGCCCTATCCATCGCGCTGATCGGCGCGGCCATGGCGGCCATGATAACGCTTGCCGCGCGGGCAGCCCTGGCAACGAATGCTGAAGCAATCCGGGTTCTGCGCCTGGTCGGCGCAAAGGACAGCTATATTGCCCGGGCCTTCGTGCGACGCTTCACACTGCGCACACTTGCAGGGGCAGCGGTCGGCGCCGCAGCCGGGATGGCGGGTGTGGCCGTATTGCCCGCCGCAGATGCCGCAGGAGGATTCTTGACCGGTCTGGGATTTTCAGGGTCCGGATGGCTTTGGCCGCTTGCCCTGCCCCCCCTTGCCGCAGTCGTTGCCTTTCTGGCAACGCGACGCGCTGCCTTCCAGAAACTGCGAGAGATGACATGATCGCAATCCGTTGGCTTCTTTCGCTTCTGTTCGTTGTCCAGATGTACCTTGCGATGGCAGTCTTCGGGCTGGCCTTTGCCCCCTGGGCGCTGTTTTCGCCCAAGGGCGCCCGTGCGGCCTGCAAATCCTATTGCCGTTGGGTGATTTTCACCCTGAAGCTTCTGTGCGGGTTGCGGTCAGAAGTGCGGGGTACACCACCCACCAGCGAGAGCATCATAGCTGCGAAACATCAGAGTTTTCTGGACATCATCCTGATCTTCAACGCGGTTCCGGCGGGCAAGTTCATCATGAAGCGCGAGCTCATGTATGCGCCCATTCTTGGCGTTTACGCGCTGCGCATCGGCTGCGTGCCCGTCAATCGCGGCAAACGCGGTGCAGCGATCGCCAAGATGAAGGCCGATGTTGCCAAGGGAACAGCAGAACCCGGGCAGCTCATCATCTACCCGCAAGGAACCCGCGTCGCCCCCGGCATCTCACGGCCCTACAAGGTCGGCACCGGTCTGCTTTATGAACAGCTTGCCCAGCCCTGCTGCCCCGTCGCAACCAATGTCGGTGTATTCTGGCCCAAACGTGGCATCCTTCGGAAACCAGGTCTCGCCGTTGTTGAATTCCTTGCCCCAATCGCGCCGGGCCTGCCGATCCCTGAATTCATGTCGCGCCTGGAGGCCGAAGTTGAAGGGCATTCGAACCGGCTTATGGCCGAAGCGGGCCTGAAACCCTGATGCAGGCAGTGTCGAGGGTTTTGGCCACAGAGCTTGATTGTTTTGCGGCTGTACCCTGCATAACACAGTTCAAGCCCGGCGTCTGGCCTCGATTGCTTCCCAGATCCGCGCGGCCCCGTTGGTGCCGTCAAACCGTTCCAGTTCTTGCAAGCCTGTCGGCGACGTCACATTGATCTCGGTAAGCCAGTCTCCGATCACGTCGATGCCCACGAAGACTTGGCCTTTCTCACGCAGGACCGGACCGATACTGCGACAGATTTCGATGTCCCTGTCGGTCAGCCCCACCTTCTCGGGCCTACCGCCGGCATGCATGTTCGACCGCGTCTCCCCGGGCTGTGGCACCCGGTTGATGGCACCGACCGGTTCGCCGTCCACTAGGATCACCCGTTTGTCGCCCTTTTCGACTGCTGGAAGAAATTTCTGCACGATCAGGGGTTCGCGATTGATGCCCATGAACAACTCATGCAGCGACGACAGGTTGCGGTCGTTCGGGTCCAGCCGAAACACCCCTGCCCCGCCATTGCCGTAGAGCGGTTTCAGAATGATATCCCCATGACGCGCCTTGAAGGCCCGAATCGTCGCGAGATCACGGGCAATGGCGGTCGGAGGCGTCAGACTGGGGAAGCGCAATACCAGAAGCTTTTCGGGGCTGTTGCGAACCCAGAAGGGATCATTCACGACCAGGGTCTTCGGATGGATCATCTCCAGAAGATGGGTTGTGGTGATATAGCCCATGTCAAAGGGCGGATCCTGCCGCAGCCAGACGACATCGATCTCACCGAGATCAACCTCGGTCTCTTCAGCGAAGGAGACGTGATTGCCGACCTCGCGCCGTACCTCGATCCACCATCCTCGCGCCAACACTCGCCCTTCGACGTAGGCAAGCCGATCGGGCGTGTAATAGAACAACCGATGTCCGCGTGCCTGAGCCTCAAGTGCGATACGGAACGTTGAATCGGCGTTGATGTTGATCGACCCGATCGGGTCCATCTGCAAGGCTACCTTCAGGCTCATGGTCGTCTCCGGCTGGGTTGCACAGAGTGATGGCCCAAGCCCGGCAAAGATGCAATTCAGCCTGCGAACGCGTTTTCGATCAGTTCGACCCGCCCCAGACGATCAACCAACGCCAGATCGATCCGCACATCAGTCAGAAGCCCCTTCGGTTCACCGGCAAGGTATTCATCCACCGTCGCAAAGATCCGCGCCACCTGTGCCGGCGAAACATGCGATGCGGCCAGATCATGCGATCGGCTGAACTTGACTTCGACGAAGATCACCTCGTCGCCCCTACGCCCAATCAGGTCAATCTCGCCGCCGCTTCCGCACCAGTTGCGGGCGCAGATCGGGATACCGCGATCTTCGTAGAACCGCGCGACGGCCTCCTCGGCGGCATGACCAGCATGATAATTTGCGCGACCGCGTGCAGATCGACTGCGGTCGGACGGCGAAGATGCGACATCAAACGGCATGGCAACCTATTCCTGACGACGGTCTACAGCGATCTGGTAGACGATCTTGCGCGACACGTTCAGAGTTTGCGATACGAAAGTTGCAGCATCCTTAACGCTCATCGACTGCATCGCCGTTTCCAGCGCCGCATGGATTGCTGCTTCGGTCGCAACGACCGGTGCCGCGCGGTCGACCACGACGACGAGCTCTCCCTTCACGTCGCGTTCGGAATAGCCTGCCGCCAGGTCAGACAGAGTTCCCCGGGTCACTTCCTCATACCGTTTGGTGAGTTCCCGACAAATGGCGGCTTGCCGATCCCGGCCCAGAACGACGACCATGTCCGCCAGAAGCGCGCTTAACCGCTTTGGGCTTTCGTAAAGGATCAACGTGGCCGGCACCGCTGCCAGTCCGGCCAGAAACTCGCGGCGGGCTCCTTTGGCAGTCGGCGCGAAACCCGCAAAGAGAAAACGATCCGACGGCAGGCCCGAGACCGTCAGTGCGCAGATCGCGGCACAGGGGCCGGGAGCCGCGGTAATCGGCAACCCCGCGGCGGCCGCTGCGCGCGCAAGTTCGAAGCCCGGGTCCGAGATCAGCGGTGTCCCCGCCTCGGAGGCATAGGCCACGCTCTTTCCCTCGGCGACCAGGCTCAGAACACGCGACAGCGCTCCGGCACCGGAATGGTCATGATAGGAAATGACGATCCTTCCCCCCAGAGCGATCCCGTGGATTTCCATCAGGTGCCGCAGAGTCCGCGTATCCTCGGCCACCAGCACATCCGCACCGGACAGCACATCCAGAGCACGCAGCGTGATGTCGCGCGCCGCCCCGATCGGGGTCGCCACGAAATGAAGGCCCGGCGGAATGGTGCGCAGTCCGGTCTTCTGGCCAGACCCAGCGGCGTCGGACGTCTGCCTCACAAGTTTACTTCCTTTTCCGAACCCATTACCTTGCCACGCAATCGTCCAAGCGCCGCAGAATGAGGAAGTTCCATGTTGTCCGTTATCCATCGGGCCCGCAAGTCGCTGGGTCGCGCCTTTGTTGTTCTCTGTATGGGCGTGGTCGCGGCGTGCGTGCCGACCGGTGGTCCCTCGACAGGCCCGGCGCAAGGAAATGGCGGATCGGTCCAAGTTGCGCTGCTTATTCCGTCAGGCTCTGGACAGTCTCAGGATGAGCTCTTCGGGGCCAGCCTTGAGAACGCCGCGCGGCTCGCAATCGGTGACCTGTCGGGCGTGCAGATCGACTTGCGCGTCTATCGGACAGGCGGCAGCCCGGCGCAGGCCTCGGCGCTTGCCCGGCAGGCGGTCGATGAGGGTGCTCAGGTGATCCTTGGTCCGTTCTACTCGGAAGAGGCTAATGCAGCCGGCGTAGCCGTTGCGTCGTCGGGCGTGAACGTGCTCGCGTTTTCCAACAACACGGCAATCGCTGGCGGCAACGTTTTCGTGCTCGGCCAGACCTTCGAGAACACGGCGCGACGGCTGGCGGGCTATGCCGTCCGCAACGGCAAGGGGAAGGTTCTGGTCGTACACGACCGCAACGTCGCTGGAGAAGTTGGCAAGACGGCCATCGAGCGCGGGGTTTCCGCGGCGGGCGGTTCAATCGTTGGCGTAACCTCTTACGAGTTTTCGCAGAATGGCATCGTTCAGGCTGCAAAGGGCATTGTCGCGACGGCTCAGTCGTCGGGAGCAACCGCTGTTTTCCTGACGGCGGATACGGCTGGCGCCCTTCCCCTTCTCACCCAGCTGTTGGTCGACAACGGATTGAACCGGTCATCGACCCAGATGATCGGCCTTACGCGTTGGGATATTCCCCCGGCTACTCTGGCCTTGCCAGGGGTGCAAGGCGGATGGTTCGCAATGCCTGATCCTGGCCTGCAAGCACAGTTCCAATCGCGCTACCAGGCCGCCTATGGGTCGACGCCTGTTGCCGTCGCGGGGTTGGCATATGACGGCATCGCCGCGATTGGCGCTTTGGCACGAACATCGAACGGAGCGCCGATCACGCGGGACGCCCTGACCCAGACGGCCGGTTTTGCCGGAGTCTCGGGCATCTTCCGCCTGCTGCCGAACGGCACCAACGAACGCGGCCTTGCGGTGGCACAGATCCGGGGAAACCAGGTGGTCGTGATCGATTCCGCGCCGCGCAGCTTTGCCGGAGTGGGGTTCTGACATCGTGACACACCCTGCCGAGGTTCTGGCCGCGCCAGCCCCTTCGGACCAGACCTCGTTTAAGTTGCCCGATGCCGAAGACCTGACCGCCCAGGTCCTGGCCAATCTAAGCAACCGGGATGACGCAAAGACAGCCCGAAGCACCGTTGTGCGATACCTGCTTGCTGCGCGCTCGCAGGCAATGGCAGCCCTTGAAGCTGCATCCCGCGCGACACCGCGTGAGGCTCGTGCGCTGATTGCAGCCCAAGCTGCGTTGACCGACGTCCTGGTAAAGGTCGCCCTTGCCGCCGCCCAGCGCCTGCACCCCCTGGCCAACCCGACCGAGGCCGAGCGCATCGCGGTTCTTGGCGTCGGCGGCTACGGTCGGGCTGAAATGGCCCCACAGTCCGACGTGGACCTTTTGTTCTTGACCCCCTGGAAGACCACGCCTTGGGCGGAAAGCGTCATCGAGACGATGCTCTACATCCTGTGGGATCTGAAACTGAAAGTCGGCCACGCCAGCCGGACAGTGAAAGACTGTATCCGTCTGGGTCGCGAGGACGTGACGATCCGCACCGCCCTACTGGAGCACCGGTTCATCTGCGGGCATGAGGCGTTGGCCATCGAGCTGGGCGACAAGCTTTGGGGAGAGCTCTTCAAGAACTCCGGCCCAGAATTCATCGAGGCAAAGCTGGCCGAAAGGGCCGAGCGGCACAAGCGGCAGGGCGGCCAGCGCTATGTGCTGGAACCAAACGTCAAGGAGGGAAAGGGGGGCCTACGCGACCTTCAGACTCTCTACTGGATCGGCAAGTATCTGCACCGTGTGCCCTCGGCCGAGGGACTGGTGGCGGCCGGGCTCTTGTCGCGCGAAGAATTCGATAGCTTCGCCCGGGCCGAGGACTTCCTCTGGGCGGCACGCTGCCATCTGCATTACATCACCGGTCGGCCTACCGATACGCTGACCTTCGACCTGCAGGTCGAGGTGGCTGACCGAATGGGATACCGCGACACCGCCGGGCGTCGGGCGGTAGAGCATTTCATGCAGGACTATTTCCGCCACGCGACCCGTGTGGGCGAGTTGACCCGCATCTTCCTGACCGAGCTGGAGGCCCGTCACGCCAAGCGCGAGGCCAGCCTCTTCGGCATCTTCAAGCGCACCAAGCGAGTCAAGGCGGGCTACAAGCTGGTCCAGGGCCGGATCGATGTGATCGACCCCAAGGCCTTTCTGGCCGACAAGCTGAACCTGTTGCGGGTCTTCGAGGAAGCACTTCGCACCGGGTATCTCTTGCACCCGAACATTATGCGGCTTCTGGCCGCGAACCTTGACAGGATCGACGACGAGATGCGCGAGGACCCCGAGGCACGGGGGTTATTTCTGGACCTGCTTCTGAAGCATGGCAACCCGGAACGCAGCTTGCGTCGGATGAATGAACTGGGTGTTCTGGCAGCTTTCATTCCCGAGTTCGAGCCGATCGTCGCGATGATGCAGTTCAACGTCTATCACCACTACACGGTGGACGAGCACATCATCCAGACGATCAGCTGCCTGGCGCAGATCGAACGCGGAGAACTGGTCGAGGAACTGCCGGTTGCAAGCGGTATCCTGAAGTCAGGGGTCAATCGCCGCGTGCTTTACGTCGCGCTGCTCTTGCATGACATCGGCAAGGGGCGACCCGAGGACCACTCGATCCTTGGTGCGCAGATCGCGCGGCGGGTGGCACCTCGCCTCGGGCTGGATGCCGAGGAATGCGAGACGGTGGAATGGCTGGTGCGCTACCACCTTCTGATGTCCGACATGGCGCAGAAGCGTGACATCGGCGACCCGCGCACGGTGCGCGACTTTGCCAAGGCGGTAAAGACGCGCAAGCGGCTGGACCTGCTGACGGTGCTGACGGTCTGCGACATTCGCGGTGTGGGTCCGGGGACCTGGAACAACTGGAAGGCCATGCTCTTGCGCCAGCTGTACAAGCTGACCGCCGAGGCGCTGGAAGGCGGCCTGGAAAGCCTGAACCGAGAAAACCGCAAGGACGAGGCGAAAGAGGCGCTTGGCAAACGCCTGAAGGACTGGCCGAAACCCGATCTCGACCATGAACTCGGCCGCCATTACGCACCCTACTGGCAGGGTCTGACGACTGATACCCAAGCCGTCTTTGCCCAGCTTCTGCGCGGCATCGGCGACGACGAGATCCGCATCGACCTGCATCCCGAACCCGACCGGGATGCCACACGCGCCTGCTTTGCGCTGGCCGACCACCCCGGCATTTTCAGCCGTTTGGCTGGTGCCCTGGCCCTTGTCGGCGCAAACGTCGTGGACGCGCGGACCTATACCTCAAAGGACGGCTATGCCACCGCCGTCTTCTGGGTGCAGGACATCGAAGGCAAGCCCTATGAGGTCGCCCGTCTGCCCCGCCTGCGGCAGATGATCGACAAGACGCTGAAGGGAGAGGTCCTCGCGCGCGAGGCCTTGAAGGACCGTGACAAGCTGAAAAAGCGGGACCGCGAGTTCCGCTTTCCGACCCATATCACCTTCGACAACGACGGGTCGGACATCTACACGATCATCGAGGTCGACACCCGCGACCGGCCGGGGTTGCTGTACGACCTGACCCGCACGCTGGCTAACAACAACATCTACATCGCATCCGCGGTGATCGCGACCTATGGCGCCCAGGTGGTGGACACCTTCTACGTCAAGGACATGTTCGGCCTGAAGCTGCACCAGAAACACCGGCAAGAGGCGCTGGACCGCAAGCTGCGCGCCGCCATCGCCGAAGGCGCAGAACGGGCGCAGGCATGACTGGGGCACGATAACAAAATGAAACCCGTCCGCCTGGTCAAAGGCTTTGTCACTGTCGGCTTCTGGACGCTGGTCAGCCGGGTCTTCGGTCTTGTCCGCGACATCTTCCTGGCGCGCTACCTGGGCGACGGAACCGTGGCGCAGGCCTTTGTCGTGGCGCAGTCGCTGCCGAACATGTTCCGCCGCTTCTTCGCCGAAGGGGCGTTCAACTTTGCCTTCGTACCGATGTTCGCCAAGAAGGTCGAAGCGGGCGAAGACGCGCAGGATTTTGCAGGTGATGCCTTCTGGGGGATGGCCGCGTTCCTTACGCTGTTTTCCATCCTCGCCATCGTCTTCATGCCGGGGCTTGTCGTCCTCATGGCCTCGGGTTTCATCGGGGACGAGCGATTCGACGTGGCGGTGACGCTCGGCCGCATCGCATTCGCCTATATCCTCTTCATCTCGCTGACCGCCCTTCTTTCAGGAATGTTGAACGCGGCGGGCAAGTTCGTCATCACCTCGGTCGTGACAGTGCTTCTGTCGGCCACGATGATCGCCGGAATGGTGCTGGCCGACCGGATGGGCTGGGACATGGGCCGGACGCTGGCCTGGTCGGTCACGATCTCCGGGGTCCTGCAGCTGCTTGTCACCTGGGCGGCCGTGCGGCACCTGGGTTACCGCCTGCCGTTCCGCTGGCCGCACCTGACGCCGGACCTGAAGCGCCTGGCAATCATCGCCGCGCCTGCAGTGCTGGCGGGGGGCGTGGTGCAGATCAACTTGATCGTGGGCCGTCAGGTGGCCAGCATGACGGACGGTGCCGTGGTCTGGCTTTACAACGCCGACCGCATCTACCAGCTGCCCCTTGGCGTCGTCGGCATCGCCATCGGGATCGTCCTTTTGCCCGATCTGTCGCGCCGCCTGCGGGCCGAGGATCATGAAGGGTCCCGCGCGTCGTTCAACCGGGGGGCCGAGTTCGCGCTGCTGCTCACCCTGCCCGCCGCAGTGGCGCTGATGGTGATCGCCTGGCCGATCATTTCCGTCCTGTTCCAACGTGGGGCCTATGGGGCCGAGGCCACGGCAAACACCGCGCTTGCCCTTGCCATCTACGGCGCGGGTCTGCCGGCCTTTGTCCTGCACAAGGTGCTGCAGCCCCTGTTCTACGCGCGCGAGGATACGCGGTCCCCCTTCCGCTTTGCCGTCTGGTCGATGGTCGTGAACGCGGGCCTTGCCGTCGGGCTTTTGCCGCTGATCGGCTGGGTTGCGGCGGCGATTGCCACCACCGTGTCGGCCTGGGTGATGGTCTGGCAGCTTTGGCGGGGTTCCAGAGCAATGGGCGATGCTGTCACGCTGGACGACCGGTTCCGGCTGCGCGTACCGCGGATCGTGCTGGCCTCGGTTCTGATGGGGCTGGTTCTTTGGGGACTGACTCTGGCGCTGGCCGGGCCATTGGTGACCCCGGGCCTGCGGACGGCAGCCCTAGGGGCGATGATCCTGGCCTCAATGGTCGTCTACTTTGGCACGGTCCTGCTCATCGGCGGGATGAGCTGGATCGAGTTGAAGGGCGCCTTCCGCCGTCAGCGCTGACGCAGTTTGTCCATCACCCGCGCCCAGCCGCCGGGGCTGACGACAAAGGACAACAGGAACCCGGCCGCAAAGCCGGTAATGTCGGCAACCCAGTCCCAGCCCGCACCAAACAGAAGGCCAAAGATCAATTGGAACACCAGCAGCGCGCCGATCAGGGAGAAAGCACGATACTTGTTCGCCCCGACCTTTGCCAGATTGACCCATAGAAGAAAGGTGAACGCTCCGATCAGCCCGTAGACCGCCGGATAGGCCCCGATCAGCGGCATCCGATTGCCCGGGACCAAAGCCGTATAAGCGACCGCGCCCAGAACAGTGGCCCCAAGGACAACCACCAGAACGGCCCACCACCGGAAGATCTCTCCAACCATTTTTCCCAGGGCCAGAAGCAAGACGACCGCAAAAACCGCATGGGTGATGCTGATGTGGACCAGCGGATAGCCGATCAACCGGACAAGCTCGGCAAAGGGGTGACCGCCAGCCTCCCATTGGGCGCGGAGCAACTCTGGGTACAGACCAAGGTGGAACTGGACCAGTTCCAGCCGCCAACCCGCGCCTTGCGGACCACCGACAAATCCACTTTCGGCCAGCGAAAGGACAGTCTCGATCGCAATCAACGGCAGGGCCAATACCCAGACGATCCACGGCAGCGGATTCAGCGGGGGCGCATTGTAGTCCTTGTCCATCCTGCAACCCCGCCGTTGACGCCTCTTGCCCCTTCGATTACGCGGGTTTCGCAGCCTTTTCCAGACGGAGCCAGACAATGTCCACGCAGGCCTCGGCGGTCCAAACGCCGACATCCTTCAAGCCCCGCATCTTTTCGGGGATCCAGCCCTCGGGCGGGCTGACGCTGGGCAACTATCTTGGCGCGTTGAAGCGCTTTGTCGAAAAGCAGGACGAGGGGATCGAGACCATCTACTGCATGGTCGACATGCACGCGATCACGGTCTGGCAGGACCCTGAAAAGCTGCGCCACCAAACGCGCGAGGGCGCAGCCGCTTTCATCGCTGCTGGCATCGATCCAAAACGGTCCATCCTTTTCAACCAATCCCAGGTCAGCGCCCATGCGGAACTGGGCTGGATCTTCAGCTGCATTGCTCGCATGGGCTGGATGAGCCGGATGACCCAGTGGAAGGACAAGACCGCTGGCAAAAACGCCGAAGCGGCGAGCCTAGGCCTGTTTGCCTATCCAGCGCTGATGGCGGCCGACATCCTGACCTATCACGCGACCATGGTCCCGGTGGGCGAAGACCAGAAGCAGCATCTGGAACTGACCCGCGACATCGCGATCAAGTTCAACAACGACTACGGCCTCGATTTCTTTCCAGTGGTCGAACCCCTGATTGAAGGGGCCGCGACCAGGGTCATGTCCCTTCGGGATGGGACCAAGAAGATGTCAAAGTCCGACCCATCGGATCAAAGCCGGATCAACCTGACCGATGACGCCGACACCATCGCGACGAAGATCCGCAAGGCGAAGACCGACCCGCTTCCCTTGCCCGACAGCGTCGAGGCGCTGCGCGACCGGCCCGAGGCGCGGAATCTGGTTAACATCTACGCCGCCCTTGCCGAGCACAGTGTCGAACAGGTGGTGCGCGACTTTGCCGGCGCCCAGTTTGGTACCTTTAAGCCCGCTCTGGCCGATCTGGCCGTGGCGAAGCTGTCGCCGATCACGACAGAGATGAACCGCCTGATGGCCGACCCGGCCGAGATCGACCGAATCCTTGGCGACGGCGCCGACCGGGCCGAGGCGATTGCCCGCCCGATCCTCGACCGCACTAAGGACATTGTGGGAATGATCCGCTCGCCCAAAGGATAATCCACAGAAGAATTCGTGCGACGGTGCCGTTGTCACATTCCCGATTCCGGCTCCGCCTATACGCAAATCACTCGGACGTGCGATCTGTCCCCATCGCCTTGGCCCGGTCAGTCTGTCCCCTGAGGGATCGTGGCCAACCCGACATGCCCCCATGCGCCCCCCGCATGGGGGCTTTTTTCCGCCAGAACTCGCCTTCCACGAGTCCCCCGCAGTCTTCAACACGCAAGTCTTTGACTCTACAGACTCTCTCACACAGAAAAACTGGTTCTCCACAGCTATTTTTGCAAGAAATCGCTTTACAGGCTTTCGCTCGTGTCCCACCATATCTAGTAAGGGTAGCGTCAGGCAAACGCAGACCCTTGCCAGACACCCAGCCTATTGGGGTCAGTTTGCCCCTATAGGCTTCATGATGAGGCCAGGCAATGTCGCTTTCCGAGGACTACACGGCGATGGAAGATCTCCACCCGATCGACATCGTCGAAACCCTGGCCGAACATCATGCATGGGAATTTGACAGGGTGACCGACGACCAGATCGCCATGGCGGTCGAAGGCCAGTGGCGCACCTACTCCCTGACCCTCGCCTGGAGCGACCAGGACGAAACGCTGCGGTTGATCTGCACCTTTGAGATGGATCCACCGGAAGAAAAGCTTCCTGGCCTCTACGATGTGCTGAATCGTTGCAACGACATGGTCTGGTCAGGGGCCTTCACCTGGTGGGCGGAACAAAAGCTGATGGTCTGGCGCTATGGGCTGGTGCTGTCGGGCGGGCAGATGGCCGGGCCAGAACAGATCGACCGGCTGATTGCCAGCGCTGTCATGGCCTCGGAGCGCTTCTATCCGGCGTTCCAATTGGTGTCCTGGGGCGATCAATCCCCGGCCGAGGCCATGAAAGTCGCCATTGCCGAGGCCTACGGGCGCGCCTAACCTGCCCCCGAGAAGGGGGAAGTCCATGACTCTGGAAAGTGTGGCCCGCGACGGGCTGGTGCTGCTCGGCTGCGGCAAGATGGGCACGGCGCTTCTGGCCGGATGGCTGAAAGCCGGTGTGAAGCCGGAAGCTGCCTGGGTGATCGAGCCGAATCCAACCGACTGGCTGATCCAGAGTGGCGTGCATCTGAACGAGGGCCTGCCGCACGCGCCAGCGGTGGCGGTTTTGGCGGTGAAGCCGCAGATGATGGGGAAGGCCCTGCCCGCGCTGCAGGCGTTGGGAAATGGCAGAACACTGTTTGTCTCGATTGCCGCCGGAACGACGATCGCCAGTTTCGAGGCTGCCTTGGGGCAGGATACGCCCATTGTGCGCACAATGCCGAACACGCCTGCCATGGTGGGCCGGGGGATCACAGCGCTTTGCGGCAATGGCCGGGTATCCGTGACAGACATGGCCCTGGCGAAAGAGCTGATGGCAGCGGTCGGGCAAGTGGTAGAACTGCAAGGTGAAGAACAGATCGATGCCGTGACTGCTGTGTCAGGCTCGGGTCCAGCCTATGTCTTCCACCTGATCGAGACGCTTGCCGCCGCCGGAGAGGCAGAGGGCTTGCCTGCGGATGTGGCAATGCAACTGGCGCGTGCCACCGTTTGCGGGGCCGGTGAGCTTGCCTTCCAAAGTCCTGAAAGCGCTGCGCAATTGCGGATCAACGTGACCTCGCCGGGCGGTACCACGGCCGCTGCCCTTGGGGTGCTGATGGACCCCGACACCGGGTTTCCTGCGCTTTTGCGTCGTGCCGTTAAGGCCGCTGCAGACCGGGGACGGGAGCTGGGCAAATGACGATCACCTACGCCGATTTCGAAAAGGTCGACATCCGCGTCGGGCGCATCACCAAGGCTGAGCCCTTCCCCGAGGCGCGAAAGCCTGCCTACAAGCTTTGGGTCGATTTCGGGCCGGAGATTGGCGAGAAACGTTCCTCGGCGCAGATCACCAAGCACTACACCATTGAGCAGCTGATTGGTCGTCAGGTCCTTGGCGTCGTCAACTTCCCGCCGCGCCAGATCGGCCCAGTGATGTCCGAAGTGCTGGTGTTGGGGCTCCCTGACGACGAGGGAGCGGTAGTGCTGATCGGTCCGGGGCATGAGGTTCCTTTGGGAGGAAAACTGTTTTGAAACAAAAGCTTCTGATCACCCGCCGCCTGCCCGACCGTGTGCTGGGCGCCGCCCAGGAACGGTTCGACGTGACCCTCCGCGACCGGACCGAGGTGCTGTCGACCGAAGAACTTCGCACCGCGCTGCGGGACTATGATGCCGTGCTGCCGACGCTGGGTGACCGGTTCCAAGCCGATGTTTTTGCAGATGTTTCCAGCCCAAGGGCTAAGATCCTGGCGAACTTCGGGGTGGGCTACAATCATATCGACGCCGAGGCTGCGAAGGCTGCCGGGATTGCGGTCTCGAACACCCCGGGCGCGGTGACCGATGCGACGGCAGACATTGCCTTGAGCCTGATCCTGATGACGGCACGGCGGCTGGGGGAAGGCGAACGTATCCTTAGGGCAGGCCGGTGGGAAGGCTGGGGGCCGGTGCAGATGCTGGGCACCCATGTTACTGGAAAACGCCTTGGAATCATCGGGATGGGCCGGATCGGCAAGGCGATTGCCAAGCGCTGCCACTTTGGCTTTGACATGGAGGTGGTGTTCTACAATCGCTCCTCCGTTACCGATTCCGGCATGCCCGCCCGACAGGTCGAGATGGCCGAGGCGATGGCGGCGGATTTCGTCGTGGTGGCGGTGCCGGGTGGCAAGGCCACGCACCACCTGATTGATGCCAAGGCCTTGGGAATGATGCAGAAAACCGGGATCTTCGTGAACATCTCCCGTGGCGATGTGGTGGATGAAGCGGCCCTGGTCGAAGCCTTGCAGAAGGGTCAGATCGCAGGTGCCGGGCTGGATGTCTACGAGTTCGAGCCCAAGGTTCCGGCGGCGCTGATGGCGATGGAGAACGTGACGCTCTTGCCCCATCTGGGGACTGCTTGCCTAGAAGTGCGAGAGAACATGGGAATGATGGCGGTGGCCAACTTGATCGCCTGGGCAGAGGGCAAGGCCCCGCCCAATCTGGTTAATCCCTGACCAGGTTAATGGAAGGTTAAGCGTATGGCTTCTGTATGGTTTGCGTCTGGGATTTGTACAGACGCAAGCCAGCACAGGACGCCGTTAACATCTGCTTGCCGCGGCAGGGTGGGCGCATGCCCACCCTTTGACACAAGTCAGGCGGCGGCCTTTTCGCCGGCGAAGCGACCGTAGAAAGTCTGGCCCTTTTCGGCCATTTCAAGGAGCAGCTTCGGCGCGTGGAAACGTGGGCCGAACTGGGCAGTGAGGCTGCGGCAAATCTCGACCGCACGGCCTGCGCCGATGATGTCGAGCCAGCTGAACGGCCCGCCCGACCAGGGCGCAAAGCCCCAGCCCAGAATCGCGCCCACGTCGCCTTCGCGGATGTCGGTCAGGACGCCCTCTTCCAGCGCGCGGACGGCCTCCAGCACCTGAGCGAAGAGCAGGCGGTGCTGCACATCGGCCAAGGACGGCTGTACCTTGTCCAGCGGATACTTCGCCTCCAGCCCGTCCCACAGACCCAGACGCTCACCCTTGTCGGAATAGGCGTAGAAGCCCGCGTTGGCCTTCTTGCCCAGACGGCCCTGGTCGGCCATCCAGAAGGCCTTGGCGATCTTCACGCCGAGGTCGATCGAGGTTTCATCGACCAACTGCAGGGGGCCAAGCGGCATGCCGACAAGCTTTGCCGCATTCTCCACCAGCGCCGGTTCCACCCCCTCGGCCACCATGCGGATGCCTTCGTTGATGTAGGGAATGATGCAGCGGTTGGCGTAGAAGAAGCGGGCGTCGTTAACGACGATCGGAGTCTTGCGGATCTGACGGACGAAATCCAGCGCCTTGGCTACGGCGACGTCGTCCGTCTGTCTGCCGCGGATGATTTCCACCAGCATCATCTTGTCCACCGGGCTGAAGAAGTGGATGCCGATGAACTGCTCCGGCCGCTTTGAGGCGGTCGCGAGGCCGGTGATCGGAAGGGTAGAGGTGTTGGTGGCGTAGATGCAACCTCGAAGACGGCCTCGACGACCAGATCAACGCCCTTCAGCGCGGCGTAATCCGTGGTCGCGGTGATCCGGCCAAGCACTTCGGCCTTCTTGTCAGCCGTCACCTTGCCGCGCTTCAGCCCCTTGTCGAGAAGGCCTTCGGAATGTGCCTTGCCCCGGTCAGCGGCTTCTTGGGTGCTGTCGATCAGCACCACGTCAATGCCCGCGTTGGCGGAGACATAAGCGATGCCCGCCCCCATCATGCCCGCGCCGATGACGCCCAGCTTCTTCACCGCCTGATCTTCCACCTTCGGGCGGTTCGCGCCCTTCTCCAGCGCTTCCTTGTTGATGAAGAGGCTGCGGATCATCGCGCTGGACGACGGGTTCATCAGGACGGATGTGAAGTGCCGCGCTTCGATCTTCAGAGCGGTGTCGAAGGGCACGAGCGCGCCTTCGTAGACCGCACCCAAGAGGGCCTTGGCGGCGGGGTAGACGCCCATAGTCTTGCCGTGGACCATGGCCGAGGCCCCGACAAAGGTCGGAAAACCGGGGGCCGAATAGGGTGCGCCGCCGGGCATCTTGTAGCCCTTGGCGTC
The DNA here is from genome assembly GCA_025458105.1 of Tabrizicola sp. Lineage (GTDB taxonomy): Bacteria > Pseudomonadota > Alphaproteobacteria > Rhodobacterales > Rhodobacteraceae > Tabrizicola. Next base: position 36,067 of record JALOTD010000011.1, read on the forward strand.
CCAGGGCTTCACCAGATCGGCGTCGGTCGCGGACAGAACCCATTCCTTGGCGCGCTTCATGAGGTCCTCTGGTGCCACGACCTCGTCGATCAGCCCCGCGCCCTTCGCCTCTTTCGGCGAAGACAGCTTGCCCTCCAGCAGGAACGGTGCCGCCATCATCGCGCCCAGCTTGCGGGAGAGGCGCGTCGTGCCGCCCGCGCCGGGGAAGATGCCGACCATGATCTCGGGCAGGCCGATCTTGGCCTTCGGGTTGTCGGCTGCGATGATCCGGTGGCAGGAGAGCGGCAGTTCCAGACCGATCCCCAAAGCCGTACCCGGCAGCGCCGCGACGATGGGCTTGCCCCCCTTCAAGGTCTTGGGGTCCATCCCCGCGCGTTCGATCTTGCGCAGGACCTTGTGCATGGTCATCACGCCATCAAAGATCGCCTGCGCCCCACCCGCCCGCATCTGCGCGATGACGTTCAGGTCCATGCCACCGGCAAAATCCTTCTTTCCGCTGGTGATGATGATGCCCTTGACCGCACCATCCGCCAGCGCCTGATCGACAAGGTCTGAGAGCAGCTGGAATGCCTCGGTCGACATCACGTTCATCGACTTGGACTTGACGTCCCAGGTGATGGTGGCGACGCCGTCGGCGTCGGTGGTCATGGTGAAGTCGGTCATCTGTTGGTCTCCTTGGGCCAGCCGGGATAGGGAGTGCCGTCCTTGCGAGTGAAGGACCGCAGCCCGTTCCGGCGTGAATAGTGCAGGTCGATGTCGGGGTAGTGGCAGGCGTCCTCGGCGAAGCGGGAGCCCACGATGAACAGGGTGGCGGGTTCGGTGCCGTCATTGCGCAGGCAATGGGCGTTCGGTACGCCGGCGGGCCATGCGACGCAGGTGCCGGGGTTGATCAGCCTGGGGCCGTCATCTTCCAGCAACGTGACGGTGCCGTCGAGGAGGTAGAGGAACTCGTCCTCCTCCTCATGCCAATGTCGGAGAGAGGTTTGCCCGCCGGGGTTTAGGATTTCCAGAAAAGCGCCGAACTGGGTCAGCCCACCTGCATCGGATAACGCGATATCCCAGGCGTCGCCCAAGGCCGAGAATTCGGCCGGGTAGTAGTTGGTGCAGTAGTCCTGCCGGACCGATCCGGCGCGCAGCACATTGGGGCGCGGTGTCCCGTCGAAAGGCATGCCCCACGGCGCGCGGAGGTTCAAAAGATGCTCAGGCAAGTCGCCGCCGTCGATCACCTCGCCGTCATCCGTGACGATCTGCCAGGTTGTGTCGCCGTTGACCTGACGCTTGGCCTCATCGGGATAGGTGCAGATGTCACCCTTGCAGCGGCTGCCGACGATCAGGAACCGCGCGGGAACATCGCCCCGGTTGGTCAGATGGTGCGCGTTCGGCGCGCCGTGACGCCAGCAGATCGCGTCGCCGGGAAAAACCTCGGTCTCGCCATGGTCGTCGACCAGCGTCAAGGTCCCGGACAGGAGATAGAGGAACTCATCCTCGGCCGAGTGCCAGTGCCGCTGGCTGGACCAGGCACCGGGCATCAATGTGTCAATATAGGCCCCGAACTGGGTCAGCCCGCCCGCCTTGGACAGGTACAGGATCTCGCCGCCATTGTCGGCACGATCACACGGAACGCGGGCAGGATCGACGATCATTCGACCAGCCCTTTCTTGATACCGAACTGCTCCAGAAGAGTGTCCTTGGTCACTGGCCAGCTATCGGCCCGGACCGGATAGTGCGCCTCGGAGAATAGCCAACGGTCCCCGCGCCGCACGATCGCATGGCGCGAGACATGCGGATAGTTCACCCGTTCGCCGTTCGAAATCAGGTGCGCGTGGTGCCAGCCTTCGATCCGGTCGCGATGAACGTAGTCTGCCTCGCGGGCGACCCGTTCGTAATGGGTGACACGCTCGGCCATCAGTGCCTCGTGCAGGGCCAGGAAGGTCGGGCGCAGATCTTCGCGCGTCGTGACAAGATGCCGGGCGGTTTCCGTGTGGATCAGGTAGGGAAGGTCGATCTGGTCGGCGTAGGTGTCGAAATCGCCCAGAAGAACTGCATTCGACACCCGGTCCAGCGCAGCCTGATAGATGTCGAGCGGGTTCACCTCGGCCCCTCCCAGTCGCTGCCATCCTTGTAGGTAAAGCGGGCCTTCCCAGCCTCGATCTCTACCCGCATGTCCACGTCAGAGTAGGTAGCCACCTCTTGTCGCGCCTTGGTGCCGACGACGAGGAACTGCGCCACACGGTCTGTGCGATTGATGAAGTGATGCCCGTCCGCCATACCCGCCGGGAAGGCCGCGCAATCGCCAGGACGCATCACCGTTTCGCCCGCGTCCTGCACCAGCGTGCATTCGCCTTCCGTCACCATCACGAATTCGTCTTCGTTCAGGTGCCAGTGGCGCAAGCTGGACAGCGCGCCGGGTTCCAGCGTCACCAGGTTCACGCCGAACTGGGTCAGGCCCCCGGCGTCGCCCAGGCGCAGGGACGTGCGTCCCTTCATCATGCTGGCATAGGGTTCTGGGTAGATCGAGCCGGTCTTGACCGGCACCTTGGCGGGGTCGATCACAGGCATCGGGAGGCTCCTTCGGGCGGAGCGCCCCCCGGACCGGAGAGAGCCAATTTCTGGCTGACGGATGTCAGGCAGACAAGGCCAGAGCCGCGAAATGCGGGTTCAACTCGGGCATGGACACCCGCGTGTAGTTCACCATTTCGATGCGCAGCCCGGCCGGCGTCGACCTGCAGTAGTAGATCACCGATGACGATCTCGACTCTTCGGCGGGTAGCGCCAGTTCCTGCCAGTCCACCCAGACACGAAAACGCCCTTCGCGAGGAAGTCCGACCGCGGTCACCCGTGGCAACAGCGTGACGACACCCCGTTCCAGATAGGCCGCCCGCAAAAGGCACAGCATCCCGGTGGCTTCCTCCGGCGTGCGGACGATCACCCGGCTTTCGCCAAGGTACATCGGCAACGGATAGACATATTGGGCGACGATCGGAGCGTAGTTGCCTTGAAGCAGCAACTCTGTCCGCTGTCGCAAATGCGCGGTTATCTGCAAAAACATCGCCAAAAGGCCTTTCAAAGCGGTTTGAAGAGGCCTTCATCTTGGGAGAATCACCATCGGCGCGGCGTAAATTTGCGGCAGCGCTGAGCCCGAAAACGACATGGACGTGGGGTCGCGGGGGGGAAGTTTTCAGCTTTCTCCTCACGCTGATCATGGTGTCAGATCCGCTCGATGATTGTTGCTGCGCCCATGCCGCTGGCAATGCAAAGTGTCGCAAGACCCAAGGCTTTGTCCTGCCGTTCCAGCTCGTCCAGAAGCGTGCCGATGATGATCGCGCCGGTCGCGCCCAGCGGGTGGCCCATGGCGATCGACCCGCCGTTCACGTTGACCAGTGCAGGGTCCACATCGAAGGCCTGCTGGAACCGCAGGACCACGGAAGCGAAGGCCTCGTTGACCTCGAACAGGTCGATGTCGCCGATCTGCAGGCCAGACTCCTGCAGGATCTTCTGGGTCGCGGGAACCGGGCCGGTCAGCATGATCGTGGGGTCGGTGCCGATCTTCGCCGTCGCGCGGATCTTCGCGCGGGGCTTCAGCCCATGTGCCTTTCCGAATTCCGCACTGCCGATCAAGACGGCGGCAGCGCCGTCCACGATCCCGCTAGAGTTCCCGGCGTGGTGGATATGGCTGATCTTCTCAAGGTGCGGATACTTCATCATCGCGACCTTGTCGAAGCCGGGCATGGATTCTCCCATCTCCTTGAAGGCGGGCTTCAGTGCGCCCAAGGCCTGCATGTCGGTGCCGGGGCGCATGTATTCGTCGCGGTCAAGGATGGTCAGGCCGTTCTGATCCTTGATCGTCAGGACCGATTTCGCGAACCGCCCCTCGGCCCAGGCGACCGCTGCCCGGCGCTGGGATTCCATCGCCAGGGCATCAGCCTGATCGCGGGTAAAGCCGTATTCCGTGGCGATGATGTCCGCTGAAATCCCCTGCGGCACGAAGTAGGTCTTCATCGCCAGGCCGGGATCAACCGCAATCGCCGCCCCGTCCGAGCCCATGGCGACCCGCCCCATCATCTCGACCCCGCCCGCGATGTAGCCGTGTCCCGCGCCGCCCTTGACCTGGTTTGCGGCCAGGTTCACCGCCTCCATGCCCGACGCGCAAAAGCGGTTGATCGCAAGGCCCGGAATCCGTTCGTCAAGGTCGCTTGCCAGCACCGCCGACCGCATGACCCTCAAGGCCGTTCCGCTCCTTCACCGCGTTCAGCACCTTGGCCGACAGCGCGACCGAGGTCAGCTCGTGCAAGCTGCCATCGGGACGTCCCTTGCCACGAGGGGAACGGACGGCGTCGTAGATGTAGGCTTCGGTCATCGTGGTCTCCTTACGCGGGGAAGGCCCGCTGCATCAGGTCGTAGGGGTGTTTCCAGCCTGACAGTGCGCTGATGCGGTCCAGCCAGGCGTCGATATGGGGCCAGTCCTTGCGGTCGAAACCGTAGGGCTCTGGGTAGTAGAGGTAGCCACAGCAGCTGAGGTCGGCGATGGTTACAGCGTCACCTACCATCCAGTCGCGGCCCGCGAGGTGGTCGTTCAGCACCGCGTAAGCGGCCTTCAGGCGGCCTTGCAGGAAGGGGATCACCGCCTCGGGCCGTTTGTCGGGAGGCAGGAAGTTCATCAGGAACCGCGTGGTGCCGATCTGCGTGGATCGCGGCGTTCGGCGGCGGAACGGCCGCCGAGCTTGCCGGTCTTGGAGGAAATGTAGTCGAGGATCACTCCCGATTGTGTCAGCGTCAGGTCACCGTCCGCCAGCACCGGCACCTCGCCCATCTCGTTGATCTTCTTGAACTCTGCGCTCCGCGCTTCGCCCTTGAAGAAGTCGACGAAGACCGGCTCCCAGTCGAGATCCGCCATCTCAAGCGCCAATGCGCACTTGTAGGCGTTGCCGCTTTCGCCAAAACAATACAGCTTCATAGCCCGCCCCTCCCAAGGCGTTATGGTTTGCGACCGTCCAGATCGGCCCGGAACACAGCCAGGCGTTTCACGACTTCGTCGACATCAACCACAGCATGCAGGTTCTCGAAGAGAAACGACAGGGCCTCTGCCTGGTCGAGGCCGGTATCGGCCTCGAACCGTTTCAACGCGCGGTAGCCCGCCTCGGTCATTGCAGCCGGAAAGCGGCGGGTCAGGCGAAAGCGCGGGGCCATCGTTGTCAGAAGGCCTCGGCGGTCAAGGCCATCACCGTGTCGGCCCCGCTTTCGATCCGTGCCAGATGCATGGCGCAGGCAGGAAGCTGGCGGGCCATGTAGAAGCGGCCGGTGGCGATCTTGGCTTCGTAGAAGTCCCGGTCGCCCGCGCCGGCATCCAGTGCCACGTAGGCAGCCTTGGCCATCCGCGTCCACATCAGGCCCAGGCAGACATGACCCATCATGTGCATGAAGTCATAGGACCCGGCCAGCGCGGCGTTGGGGTTCTTCATGCCGTTCTGCATGAAGAACATGCCCGCCTGCTGCAGCGCCTTCGACGCGGCTTTCAGCGGCTCGACGAAGCCCTTCATCCGGTCATCGCCATCATGCGATTTGCACTCGGCCTTCACCATTTCAAAGAAGGCCATCACATGCTTGCCACCGTCGGTGGCGAGCTTCCGGCCCACCAGGTCCAGCGCCTGCACACCGTTCGCGCCTTCGTAGATCATGGCGATCCGGGCATCGCGGGCGAACTGCGACATGCCCCATTCCTCGATATAGCCATGCCCGCCATAGACCTGCTGGGCCTGCACCGCCATCTCGAAGCCCTTGTCGGTCTGAAAGCCCTTCAGGACCGGGGTAAGCAGGCCGATGAGGCCATCGGCGTCCATGTCGCCGGTGTGCGCGCGGTCGATCAGGGTTGCGCCCCAGAAGGTCAGCGCGCGGGCGCCTTCGACGAAGCTCTTCTGCTCCATCAGGTTGCGGCGGATGTCAGGGTGGACGATCAGCGGGTCCGCCGGACCGTTCGGGTTCTTCACCCCGGTCACATCGCGGCCCTGCAGCCTGTCCTTCGCATAGGCCAGCGAATTCTGATAGGCAGCTTCGGCAATCGCGTAGCCTTGCAGGGCCACGCCAAGCCGGGCCTCGTTCATCATCGTGAACATGGCCTTCATGCCTTTATGCAGGTCGCCCAGCAGCCAGCCCACAGCCCCATCATAGTTCATCACACAGGTCGCGTTGCCGTGGATGCCCATCTTCTCTTCGATCTTGCCAACCGACACCGCATTGCGGGCACCCAAGGAGCCATCGTCGTTCACCAGGATCTTCGGCACGATGAAGAGAGAAATCCCCTTCGTCCCCTCACCGCCGCCCGGGGCCTTGGCCAGCACCAGATGCACGATGTTCGACGCCATGTCGTGGTCGCCGGCCGAGATGAAAATCTTTTGTCCGGTGATCTTGTAGCTGCCGTCCGCTTGCGGCTCGGCCTTTGTGCGCATCATGCCCAGATCGGTCCCGCAATGCGGTTCCGTCAGGTTCATCGTGCCGGTCCATTCGCAGCTGACCATCTTCGGCAGCCACTTCTGCTTCTGCTCGTCCGTCCCATGCGCCAGAATCGCCGAATAGGCGCCGTGGGTCAGGCCCTGATACATGTTGAAGGCCATGTTGGCCGAGACGAAGGTCTCGTTCACTGCCGTGTGCATCAGGTACGGCAGGCCCTGCCCGCCATAATCAGGGTGCGCGTCCAGCGACATCCAGCCGCCCTCGCGCAGTTGGTCGAAGGCCGCCTTGAAGCCCTTGGGCGTGCGCACCACGCCGTTTTCGAGCACACAGCCTTCCTTGTCGCCGCTGGCGTTCAGGGGCGTCAGGACCTCTTCCGCCACCTTTCCGGCTTCGGCCAGAACCGCCTCGGTAAAGCTTCTGTCCAGGTCCGCATAGCCGGGAATATCGGCCTCGGAGATCTTCAGAACGTCGTGCAGCAGGAACTGCATGTCCTTCACGGGGGCGGTGTAGGTCGGCATGGTCTTTCCTTCTCCCTAGCGTCAGCCGCCCATCTTGCGGGCGGGTCTTTCCTCAGGCTGCGTGCGACGGCACCAGTCCTTTGTCCTTGGCGTGGGCCAGTTCTGCCTTGAGTTCGGCAATGGCCACATCCAGTTCGGCCCGCTGCGCCTCCATCACGGCAAGGCGTTCGTAGGCCAGTTCGCAGGCCCGCTGACGCTGCGCCGTGTCAGAGCCGTCACGGTCATACAGATCCAGCGTCTGGCGGATATCCTCCAGGCTGAACCCGAAACGCTTGCCGCGCAGGATCAGCTTCAGCCGTGCCCGGTCGCGCCGGGTAAACAGCCGCTTGGTTCCCATGCGCTGCGGGAACAGCAGCTCTTTCGCCTCGTAAAACCGCAGGGTACGGGGCGTCACGTCATAGGCGTCACACATCTCGCGGATGGTCATCAGATCGGGTGATTGTTCGGACTTCATGGCAAACTCGTAACGTGGATTGCAGTGCTGCGCGGCACATGCGAACCCGAAAACGAGATTACCAGAGTGATTGACGTTAACGTCAGCGTAACGTCACGTCATGAAGCCCGCTGACGTGAAGTCAGCGGGCTTCTTTCATCTGCCGGACGATGAGCTGGCGTCAGCGCAGTTCCATACCATCGGGCCAGGCCAGGCTGTGCTCCAGCGTGATGGTTTCCTTGGCCCCGGCGGCAAGGTCGAATTCCCAGGCCAGAATGCCGCGTTGGCCGTCGACATCGGTCTCGGTCGGTTCGGGGCTTGCCGTAACCTCGATTTCAAGATCGTCCTGCTCGCTGTAGGGCACTTGGTCCAGCAGGCGGACGTCCCAGGCCTCTGGCCCGGTGTTTTCGACCGTGATGATTGCGCTTTCGGTCAGGGCGTTCGAAGTGGTGAAGACCCCGGTTTCGCCCGACGCCCGTTTCGGCATCTCGCGCTTGATGCGCAGCGTTTCGATTGCACCGAAAGCGATGTCGGTCTCGACCCCCGGGGCAATCGTGTCGATCCAGGTAGAGCCAACCAAGACCCCTTCGCGGAAAAGCATCGCCTCACCAGGCAGAAGCGGCTCGTCGCTGGCATTGGTGAAGCTGGCAACGACAAAAGCGGTGCGGTCAAGACGCGGCACGGCGACGGCCTTGACCACGGGCGCGAAGTCCAGACTGTCCAGAGCCAGCCGCAGGTCTTCGACGCCAGAGGCGACGGTGACCGGTTCGGGGTAGATGTAGACGACCGTATCACCCTCGACCGCTGCGCCAGCCGTGATGGGCGCCGGTGCCATTTCCGCGACCACCACGGGTTCCGGGAGCATTGCCATATCAGCCTCGGCCATCGACTTGCGGGCGAGTTCTTCTTCATCGACCTCGGGCGTGATGCTGCGCAGTTCGGGCCAGAGGACGGACGGAGCCGCCTGCTGCGAGGGCTGGGAGGAAGACAGTGTCAGCGCCACATTGGACCAGTCTTCGCCGGTGTACTGGGTGACCAGCACCGAACGGCCCAGCGTCATCGCCTCGCTGTCTTTCCGCGTCAGGTTCAGGTCGTAGAAGGGCCGCCAGCTGGCCCCGCTGATGTACTGCGTGATGGTCACGGTCTGGTCGCCCGCCGCCGCGGCGGTCACGGCCACCGACAGAGCAGTGTATTCCGTATCGGCCGAGGGCAGCGCGTCATAAGCGGCCTGCGCCTTGGCCAGCGCCTCTTGCGCGTCTTCCAGCGCCTTCTGTACGAGGAACAGTTCGCCCCGGGCGGCCAGCGCTGCCTGCCGGGCGGCCAGCGTCTCTGCTCCGATCATCGCAGCCATCGACTTGATCGTTTCGGGGCTGGCCCCATCCGGCAGCGCGCCTGTGAACGAGGACAGGAACCGCACCTGCGCCTCTGCCGCGTCGACTTTGGCCTGGACCGCGTCCAGCGCGAGGGCCGCATCGGCAGCGGCCTTTTCCAGACGCTCGACCTCGGCCTTGGCGGCAGACTGGTCGGGGGTCAGCGGGTCCTCGCGCGGGGGAAGCCGGTCGGCGCGAAGGTTGAAGGCACCAAGCTGCAGGCCTTCGCCTGGGGCAACCTGGAGGAAGCCCTGATCGCTTTGGCCGGGCAGGTCGACGACCAGAAGCTCATGCGTTCCGGCAGACGGGGCGGCAAAGCTGACTTCGCGCGTCAGTTTTGCGCCCTCTGGATAGACCGTGACTGCCGTGATCCGGCTGGTCGCGGTGATCGTGTCGGCCCACGCAGGAAGCGCGGTGGTCGCTAGCAGGACGGCAAACAATGCACGCATGAGAGAGGCCTTTCGGTTGAACCGGCACAGGTTATGCCCGACCTGACGCGGGCGACAAGGCGGGAAACCTGCCCCATGCGCGCGCCAAGGCTTGCCGGTTGGCCGCCGTCCAAGCCTAATTCTGCAAGGGCGCAGCCACCAGGATGTGCAGGTCGCGGTCCGGAGTATAGTCGGTCTTTTCCATGACAAAGGTGGTCGGCCCGGTCTTCTTGATCCCGTCGGCACAAAGCGAGACGATGTTGCCCGGCTCGCCCTTGTCGACCGTCAGCTTGAACCGCTTGATCGGTCCGGCCCAGCTGTTCGCCGTGCGAAGGATGTAGCTGATGTTCCAAGACAGGCCGGTCGAGTAGACCACGCCATCCAGCGGCGGCTGCGCCAGCGCCTTGGCCAGCCCCTTCGACGTCCCGTCGTCGATGCAGTAAAGATCGACCAGTTCTTGCATGTAATCCTCGGGCGGATGCGACCAGCTGAAGATGCCGCCCGATGAGCGGTTCTCATAGGTATGGCTGATCGCAATGGTCTTCCCCGCGGGGAAGGTCTGGGTCCAGTGATAGCGGATCAGGACCGACCATTTCGGGAAGGCGTAGGCGTATTCCGTGCCATCCTCGTAGAATTCGGCCAGGCCAAGTTCGGTGGCTTCAGCGCGCTGTTCCGGCGTGAGCGCGTTCAGGGCTGCAAGGACGGTGTCCGCGTTCAGGGACAAGGGAAGCCCCAGCCGCGCCAGATCTTCCGTCACCTCGCGTCCGGGCGTGTCGTAATCTTCGGCCGAGGGCCACCAGGCATCGGTCGTTTCCGGCTCGATGACGGCGATCCGGTCGATCTTCACGGCGACGTCCTGACCATCCACCTTGGCGGTGAAGTTCACCAGATTCTCGCGGTCCGGGTCTTCCGGTAGGTTCCATTGGCTTTCGATGACCTGCCCGACCGGGATCGGCGGCAAGGGGAAGATGACTTCGCCGGTGACATCGGCGGCGGTTTCGTTGCGAAAGACATAATCGACGGCGATGCGGTCGATCCCGATGAAAAGCTCTTCCTCCTCCATCGCGACGGCATCGGTCTGGCCGAAGGTGAGGCCAGTGGCGGACAGTCCGCCGAAGCCGTCGTTTGCAAGGGCAGGATGGGCCGACAGGGCCGCAAGCAACAGGAAATGGCGCATGGAAACCTCCGGGGCAATTCCCGCCAATTGATGCTTCTGCGAAGATTCCCGCAAGCCCCGTCCTGGCCGGAAGTCCGGAAAACTCCGGACCAGGGCCCGAAAGCGCCCGTCCGAGACTTACGGCTGCAAAATCGTCCTTGTGCAGGCACCCCCGCCTTGGCAAAAGCGCGTACCGTCGAAGAGAAACCCTCCATGCGCGCCGGCCTTGCCGCCCTTGTCTTTGCCTATGTCCTGAGCCAGTTCTACCGGGCGTTCCTGGCTGTGCTGACGCCGGTGCTGGAAGCAGATCTGGGCGCGACGAAGGCAGATTTGGCAACAGCGTCCGGAGCCTGGTTCCTGGCCTTTGCCTTGATGCAGATCCCGGTCGGCGAAGGGCTGGACCGGCTGGGCCCCCGGCGTACTGCGGCCGCTGCGCTGGTGGTGGGGGCACTGGGTGCCGGGGTCTTTGCCGCGTCCACTTCACCCGGGATGCTGACGCTTGCCATGGTGCTGATCGGGATCGGCTGCTCCCCGGTCCTGATGGCCAGCTACTACATATTCGCCCGTCAGTTTTCACCCGCAATCTTCGGCACCCTGGCCGGGGCGACAATCGGGATCGGGTCGCTGGGAAACATTGGCGCGTCGCTTCCGCTGACGGCTGCGGTCGAAGCATTCGGCTGGCGCAGCACGGTTTGGGCTCTGGCCGGTGTGACAGCATTGACCGGAGTTCTCGTGGCGGCGCTGGTGCGCGATCCGGTCCGCGCCTCGAAGGAGGCGGGCGGGTCTGTCCTGACGCTGCTGCGGATGCCGGCGCTATGGCCGATCTTTGCCGTGATGATTGTCTGCTATGCCCCTGCGGCCGGATTGCGCGGGTTGTGGCTGGGCCCCTATTTCGCCGATGTGCATGGCTACACGCAGGCGCAGGTCGGGCAGGCGGGGCTGTGGATGGGGCTGGCGATGGTGGCGGGAAGCTTTGCCTACGGGCCGCTGGACCGCTTGCTCGGCACGCGAAAGTGGGTGATCTTTGTGGGCAATGCGCTGACGCTGTGCTGTCTGGCGGGGCTATGGCTGATGCCCGAGGCGGGGCCAGGGCTGGCGCTTGTGCTCTTTGCCGGCATCGGCTTTTTCGGCGCGACCTTTCCCATCGTCATCGGCCATGGCCGCGCCTTCCTGCCGCCCGCGCTGACCGGGCGCGGCGTTGCGCTGATCAACCTGTGCGGCATCGGCTCTACCGGTATCTTGCAGGTGGTGACGGGGCGTATCCATGCGACCGTGGCGGCGGGCGGGGTGAAGGATGCGGCCATCCCCTATCTGTCGATCTTCGCCTTCTACGTCCTTTTCATTGCGGCCGGTCTGGTGATCTACCTCTTCGCCCGCGACCGCACCGACTGACGCCATACCCCTTTCCCCCGGACCGTCCTTGGGATAACAGGCCCCGTCCCCATGCCGGGGGCGTACAAAGGAGAACCCCGATGGGCTATAAGGTCGTCGTCGCGGGTGCCACGGGCAACGTGGGCCGCGAAATGCTGAACATCCTCGCCGAGCGCGAGTTCCCGGTCGATAAGATCGTCGCGCTGGCGTCGCGCAAATCTCTGGGCACTGAAGTCAGCTTTGGCGACAAGACTATCAAGACCAAGGACCTGGACACTTTCGACTTCACCGGCTGGGACATCGCGCTCTTCGCCGTGGGGTCCGAGGCGACGAAGGTCTATGCCCCGAAGGCCGCCGCTGCGGGCTGCGTGGTGATCGACAACTCGTCGCTTTACCGCTACGACCCGGAAATCCCGCTGATCGTGCCGGAAGTGAATGCCGAAGCGATCCACATGGTGAAGAACAAGAACATCATCGCGAACCCCAATTGCAGTACCGCGCAGATGGTGGTGGCGCTGAAGCCCTTGCATGACCGCGCGAAGATCACCCGCGTGGTGGTGTCGACCTACCAGTCCGTCTCGGGCGCCGGGAAGGAAGGGATGGACGAGCTTTGGAACCAGACAAAGGCCGTCTACAATCCGACCGACGACGTGCCGCCGAAGAAGTTCTCGAAGCAGATCGCCTTCAACGTGATCCCGCATATCGACGTCTTCCTCGACTCGGGCGAGACCAAGGAAGAATGGAAGATGGTGGCCGAGACGAAGAAGATCCTCGACCCGAAGATCAAGGTCACCGCGACCTGCGTCCGCGTGCCGGTGTTCGTCGGCCACTCCGAGGCGATCAACATCGAGTTTGAGGAGTTCCTGGACTGGCAGGAGGCGCAGGACATCCTGCGGGAATCGCCCGGCGTCATGCTCGTGGATAAGCGCGAACCCGGCGGCTACATCACGCCCATCGAATGCGTGGGCGAGTTCGCGACCTATGTCAGCCGCGTCCGGCAGGACAGCACGGTGGATAACGGGCTGAACCTGTGGTGCGTGTCCGACAACCTGCGCAAGGGCGCCGCGCTGAACGCCGTGCAGATCGCCGAGCTTTTGGGGTCGAAGGTCCTGAAGAAGGGCTAAGGGTTTCTTAACCATCGCTTGAGAGGGTCTTGGTCCATGGCCGAGACCCTTTTCATTTGTGAGGATGTCCTGTGGCGACGCTTCACTGCGTTGTGCCGCGAGAGGGACGAGACTCCTGGTGCGGTGTTGCGCAACCTTGTGCGGCTGGAGGTGAAGCGCGCCGAAAGCCGCAAAGCGAGGAGTGCCGAAGGCATCGACGAGCGGCTCCTCGTTCGCCTTCGGCTCCTCGTCGCTGAAGCGCTGTCTGAGGCTGAAAGCTGGGGGCAGCTTCAGACGGCCCTGGGCCAGCGCGGCTTGCGCTATGTACCGGCAGGCGGTGGGCTGAACCTGGTCGAGGCCGCATCCGGCAGGACCCTTGCGAAGGCGAGCGATGTCGGCCCGGCCTACCTTGCGCTTGCCCGGCGGTTCGGGGCGGGCTTCCCCGGTCATCCGAATACGGCTCTCGCCGCACAGGCGCTCAGGCCGCTTGCGCCACCATCGGGCGTTCCCGGATCGGCAGGTGAACAAGGGCACTGAACGCGCCCACCCCGACCCCGATCCACCAGACCAGCGTGTAGTCGCCGCTGATGTCATACATCTTGCCGCCCAGCCAGACGCCCAGGAACCCGCCGATCTGGTGCGACAGGAACACCACGCCGTACAGCGTGCCCATGTAGCGGATGCCGTAGATATGCGCGACCAGGCCGCTGGTCAGCGGCACGGTCGCGAGCCAGAGCGAGCCCATCACGGCCGAGAAGATCAGGACACTCGCCGGTGTAATCGGCAGCAGGATGAACACCGCCGCGGCGACCGTCCGCCCGACATAGATCCAGAACAGAAGGTACTTCTTCGTGTGCCGCTTGCCCAGATAGCCCGCCGTCAGCGTGCCCGCGATGTTGAAGAGGCCGATCACCGCGATGGCCACCGCGCCCAGGGCCGAAGTCGTGGTGATCCCGATCCCGGCCAGCACCCCGCCCGCGTCGATGGGCGAGCAGAGCTCGGTCACGAAGGCAGGGAAATGCGCGGTGATGAAGGCAAGCTGATAGCCGCAGGAAAAGAAGCCCAGGAAGATCAGCGTATAGGACGGGTCCTTGAAGGCGCGGATCAGGACTGTGCCCATGCTTTCCTCCAGCTCGGCCCGGGTGGCAAGCTTCGGGCTGCGCAGGAAGGGGAGCGCAAGGAGCGTGGTCAGGATGATGGCGGCGAAGATCATGAAGACGATCTGCCAGCTGTAAGATTGCAACAGGAACTCTGCCGTGGGCGCCCCGATGACCTGCCCGGCCGACCCCGCCGCAGTGGCGATGCCCAGGGCCATCGACCGGTTCTCGGGGCTGGCCGCGCGGCCGACGATGGCCAGGATCACGCCGAACCCCGTCCCTGCAATGCCGAAGCCCACCAGGATCGCGAGCAGCTGGTGCTGTCCGGGGGTCACGGCATAGGCGCTGATGACCAGCCCGGCCGAGTAAAGGATCGCGCCCCAGATGATCGCCTTGCGGTCGCCGAACCGTTCGGCCAACGCGCCGAACAGGGGCTGACCGATCCCCCAGGCCAGGTTCTGGATCGCGATGGCCAGGGAGAAATCGGCGCGCATCCAGCCGAATTCGGTCGCGATGGGGATCTGGAAGACACCAAAGCTTGCGCGGATCGCGAAGGAGATCATCAAGATCACGCAGCCTGCGATCAGGACGGGGGTGATGAGCGGGGCTTTGGTCATCGGCGGGGCTCCGGGTTGGAGCGCGAACCTGCGCCCGGCACATGGAAGGGTCAACTGCGAACTTGTGACCGATACAGCCTGATTTCCGGGCAGGTGGTGGCTGATCTGTCGCAGGTGGGCCGGATTTGAGGCTTGGCTCTTTTTCCATACCCCGTGTGGCGCTATGGGCTGGCAGGGCAAAGACGGCCCGGGCCGGTGGAGGACAGGATGCAGGACTGGTGGCGAGGTGCGGTGACCTATCAGGTCTATCCCCGGTCCTTTCAGGATTCAAACGGCGACGGCGTGGGCGACCTGCCGGGCATCACCCGCAGGCTGGACCATCTGGCGGCGCTTGGGGTGGATGCGGTCTGGCTGTCGCCCTTCTTCAAGAGCCCGATGAAGGACATGGGCTATGACGTCAGCGATTACTGCGACGTCGACCCAGTCTTCGGCACCTTGGCCGATTTCGACGCGCTGGTGGCGCGGGCACATGCGCTGGGACTGAAGGTCATCATCGACCAGGTGCTGAGCCATACGTCAGACCAGCACCCGGCCTTTGCCGAAAGCCGGTCCAGCCGCACGAACCCGAAGGCCGACTGGTATGTCTGGGCCGACCCGCGCCATGACGGCACGCCGCCCTGCAACTGGCTGTCGGTGTTCGGTGGGTCAGCCTGGGCCTGGGATGCGCGGCGCAAGCAGTATTACCTGCACAACTTCCTGACCTCGCAGCCCGACCTGAACTATCACAACCCCGAGGTTCAGGATTGGGCGCTGGACAACATGCGCTTCTGGCTGGAACGCGGCGTGGACGGGTTCCGCTTCGACACGGTCAACTACTTCTTCCACGACCCCCTGTTCCGCGACAACCCGGCCGACTACCGCGCGAAGACCGAGGCCGAGGGCAACCCATATGGCATGCAGTATCACCTGTTCGACAAGAACCAGCCCGAGAACCTGGCCTGGATGGAGCGGATCCGGGTGCTTCTGGACGAGTACGGCGCGGCATCCGTGGGCGAGATGGGCGAGGCCCACCATGCGATCCGGATGATGGGGGAATACACCGCGCCGGGGCGGCTGCATCAGTGCTATTCCTTCGAACTGATGGGCTACGACTATTCGCCCCGCTTCTTCCGCGACCGGGTCGAGGGCTTCTTCCAGGGCGCCCCCGATGGCTGGCCGATGTGGGCCTTTTCCAACCATGACGTGGTGCGCCATGTGACCCGCTGGGCCAAGCATGGCGAAAGCCTGGAGGCGGTGGCCAAGCAGGCGGCCGCGCTTCTTCTGTCGTTCGAAGGGTCGATCTGCCTGTGGCAGGGCGAGGAGCTGGGCCAGACCGACACGCCGCTGGAGTTCGAGGAGCTGACCGATCCGCAAGGCATCGCCTTCTGGCCCGAGCCCGTGGGCCGCGACAACACGCGGACGCCGATGGTCTGGGATGCCTCGGCCCATGCGGGCTTTTCGACAGTGAAGCCCTGGTTGCCGGTCAAGCCCGAACAGGCGGCGCGGCATGTGGCGGGGCAGATGGGCGCGCAAGGCTCGGTGCTGGAGCAGTACCGGGGGATGCTGGCCTTCCGGAAGGGGTCAGTGGCGCTGCGGGCGGGACGGACGCGGTTCCTGGATCTGGAGGAAACGGTTCTTGGGTTTGTCCGGGGCGAGGGCGAGGGCGCGCTTTTGTGCCTGTTCAACCTGTCGCCCGTGGCGAGGATGGTAACGGTCACCGGAGCAGGCGCGCCGGTCGGCCCGTCGCTGCACGCGCATCTGGACGGGGACCGGCTGACCCTTGGCCCGAACGCCGCCGCCTTCCTGCCGGTCACCGGCAGTCTGGCGGTCAGCGACTAGTCGTAGCTTAGCTTCGTGGCCTTGCCGCGGAAGATCCAGTAGCTCAGCACAGAATAGGCGATGATCGTGGGCAGAACGATCATCGTGCCCACCAGGATGATCGACAGGGCTTCGGGCGCACTGGCGGCCTCGTAGATCGTCAACGCCTCGGGCACGATGAAGGGATAGAAGCTGTAGGCCATCCCCGCGAACCCAAGGGCGAAGAGGGCAATCGTGGCGACGAAGGGCACCCAGGCATAGCTGTCAGCGTCCATCGGCAGACGGCGCAGCTTCCAGAAGATCGCGCCGATCAGCAGAGCCGACATCACGGGCAGCGGCGACAGGTACAGCATCTGCGGCAGTCCGAACCACTTGTCGAAGATGCGCTCGGACACGAAAGGGGTGAACAGCGAGACAAGCCCCATGCCGGCGATGACGCCCCAGATCCCCTCACGCGACCACTTCACCGCCTTTTTCTGAAGATCGCCGTCGGTCTTCCAGATCAGCCAGGTCGCCCCGATGAAGCTGTAGGCAACGGTCAGGAACACCGCCGTCAGCAGGGCAAAGCCAACATGCCACCAGGTGTAGGACAGGCCCATGATGTAAAGACCCAGCATGAAGCCCTGCGAGAGGCCCGCCATGAGCGACCCCCCGCAAAAGGCGATATCCCAGGCGCGCTTGTGCTTTGGCGGGGCCTTGGCGCGGAATTCGAAGGCGACGCCGCGCAGGATCAGGCCGACCAGCATGACCGCCACCGGCAGGTAAAGCTGGGTCAGGATCGCCCCATGCGCGATGGGGAACGCCACCAGCAGAATCCCGATGGCAAGCACAAGCCAGGTTTCATTGGCGTCCCAGAACGGCCCGATCGACGCGACCATCGTGTCACGCTCGGCTTCCGAGGCGAAGGGGAACAGGATCCCGACGCCAAGATCAAAGCCGTCCAGCACGACATAGATCAGGATCGACAGGCCCAAGAGAGCCGCGAAGATGAAGGGAAGGTCGAGGTCAGCCATCATCGCATCACTCCGCCGGCACGGCCATGGCCTGGGCCCCGATGGTCCGTTCGTCGCGCGGCAAGGGTTCGCCCTTGGCAGCCTTGCGCGCCATGTAGGTGATCACGCCGATATAGGCGACCATCAGGATCGCGTAGATCGCCAGGTAGACGATCAGCGTCGACAGCACCATCGGCGCAGGCACATCGGCCACGGCCGCCTCGGTCGTCAGCACCCCGTTCACCAGCCAAGGCTGGCGGCCGATCTCGGTCGTGTACCAGCCGGCCAGCGTGGCCACCCAGCCCGCGAAGGACATGCCGGACAATCCCCAAAGGTAGGGGCGCGGCAGGTTGTCGGCCCCCCGGCGCCACAGAAGGAACGCCCCGGCCCAGCTGGCCAGAAGCATCAGCATCCCGACCCCCACCATGATCCGGAAGGACCAGAAGACCGGCGCCACGGGCGGGTGCGTCACGGTGCCGTCGGCGGCGACGAAATCGTTCAGCCCCGGCACCACGCCCGCGGGGTCGTGCTTCAGGATGATCGAGGCCAGCGAGGGGATGCCGATCTCGAAATGGTTCGTCCGCGCCTCTTCGTCCGGCAAGGCGAAAAGAAGGAGGGGCACGTTCCCCTGCGTCTCCCAGTTGCCCTCCATCGCGGCGACCTTCTGGGGCTGGTGTTCCAGCGTGTTCAGGCCATGCATGTCGCCCGCGAGGATCTGCAGCGGGATCAAGAGCGCCCCCAGGATGATGCCGAAGCGCAGGCCCGTGGCCGCATCGCCCCCACGGTCGCCCCGCAGAAGCCGATAGGCCGAGATCCCCGCGATCAGGAAGGCCACGGTCAGCCCGCTGGCCAGAAGCATATGCGCCAGCCGGTAGGGCATCGAGGGGTTGAAGATGATCGCCCACCAGTCGGTGGCATAGATCACGCCATCGCGCAGTTCGTGGCCTGCAGGCGTGTGCATCCAGCTGTTCAGGACCAGGATCCAGAAGGCGCTCATCGTCGTGCCGAAGGCCACCAGGAACGTGGCCAGCGTGTGCAGCCACCCCGGCACCCGGCTGGCGCCGAACAGCATGATGCCCAGGAACACCGCCTCCAGGAAGAAGGCCGTCAGCACCTCATAGGCCAGAAGCGGCCCGGCCACGTTGCCCACCGTTTCCATGAAGCCCGGCCAGTTGGTGCCGAACTGGAAGGACATGGTGATGCCCGACACGACCCCCAGCGCGAAGGACAGGGCGAAGACTTTCACCCAGAACATGTACAGGTCCATCCAGCGCTTCTCACGGGTGCGGCTGAACTTCACCTTGAAGAACAGAAGCACCCATCCCAGCGCGATGGTGATCGTCGGGAACAGGATGTGGAACGAGATGTTCGCGGCAAACTGGATGCGCGACAGAAGGAGGGTATCCATGGCAGGCCTTTCCTAGTCTGGCGGAACATAGGCTGACCTGGGCCATTTGCGAGGGGGCTGCGACCGGCTGCCCTATGCGACCGCCTGTCTCAGCCCCGGGGGCATGGCACCAGCCCTACTTCTCGGTCCACATCACGCCGGCCGGAGGAATGGTCACCCCACCCCATTCGGCCGGAACCGGGTTGTAGTTGAACAGGAACCGGTGCGTGGCGGTGTCGCGCCGCCGCAGGCCTTCGGGCAAAGGGTCGGTCTCGATGCCTTCGGCCGCGCAGGCGCGGTGCAGGATGCGGTTCAGGGCCACGTCGTCCGGCCAGCCGCCCAGATAGTGCAACTTGCCCCGGGCTACCAGCGCGGGCCAGCCATCCTCGGCCGCCTCTACGACCTCGGCGGTGCCTTCCAGCTTTTCCCGCCAGGTGTGGAAGGCCCCGCCCTGCGCCAGCGGCACCGGCACATCCGGCGGCAGGCTTTCGACGCGGGCGATCACGGCATCAAGCCCCGGAAGGGCGGGCGGCAGTGGCACGGGGATCGCGAAGTTCGGGGTCTTGGAGTTCGTCCGCGGCCCAAGGATCGCAGGATGTCGACGTTCAGCCCCAGCCGGCGCAGGCCTTTGTAGACGTGGAAAACCAGCCAGAAATGGCTGAAGCCCCGGCCCTGCGGCTGCGTCTCCCACGCCCAGTCCGAGGCATAGTCGAACACCAGCCCCACATCGGCCCGCGCGGTGCCCACGTCGGGCATCGCCGCCAGTTCCTGCGCAACCTGTCCAGCCTCGCCAAAGGCCTGGGCGGGGGCGCTGTCGGGGCGAAGAAGCCCTGCGTGCATCTGTTCCTGCGCGAAGGGCGCCTGGCGCCAGCGGAAGTAGCAGACGGCCTCGGCCCCATGCGCAAAAGCCTCCCACGCCCAGAGGCGGGCCATGCCCGGCAGGGGGTCTGGGTTGTAGGGCGCCCAGTTCACAGGGCCCGGCTGCTGTTCCATGATCCACCAGCGGCCCCGGCCCACGGCGCGGTAAAGGTCGTGGTGGAAGGCCTGGAAATCCGGGTCACCCTGGCGGACGAAGCGGCGCTTGTGCTCGGGGTCAGCAGGGATGCGGTCGGACAGGAAGCCCAAGGGGTAGCTGTCCCACGACGCGATATCCAGGTCTGCCCCCACGGCGTAATGGTCGAATTCCGTCACCGCGCCCATGTAGTTGTGGGCGATGGGATAGGGCGAATGCTTGCGCAGGATGTCCACCTGCAGCCGGTTGAAGCTGACCACCTGATCGCTGGAGAAGCGGCGGAAGTCCATGACATGGGAAGGGTTCGGTTCCGTCACCGTCAGGTTCGGCAGGCCGACCTCGCGGAAGTCGCGCAGAATAGCTGAGCGTCGTCGCATGGCAGGCGTATTCGTTGTCGGTCTGCCAGGCCGCGACATGGGGGTTCCGGCCATAGCGTTCGGCCAAAAGCGTCACGATCTTCGCGCATTCCGCGCGGTAGCCCTGGTGCGAGAAGCAGTAGTGCCGACGCGAGCCGAAGCCGCGGACCCGCCCGTCCTTGTCCAGCGCGAACATGTCGGGGTGGCGGTTGGCCATCCAGCGCGGGGGGGTGGCGGTGGGTGTGCCCAGGACAACCTTCAGCCCCGCCTTGCCCAGCACCTCGATCGCGCGGTCCAGCCAGGCAAAGTCATAATGGCCCGGCTCCGGCTCCATCCGGCTCCAGGCGAATTCGCCGATGCGGACCCAGGTCAGGCCAAGCGCGGCCATCCGGGCGGCGTCCTCGGCCCATTGCGCTTCGTTCCAATGTTCGGGGTAGTAGCAGACGCCAAGCGTGCGTTTCATAAGGTAACCTGCGGTTCGGGAAGACCTTTCCCCACTCCGGGAAAGGCAAAGACCTGGCCCGAGGCCGGATGCCGCGCCCGTGCCTCTGCATCCATATGCTCCAGCGCCGTGGTGACATAAAGCGTGTTCAGCCCCTCGCCGCCAAAGGCCGGGCAAGACGATTGCGGCGCACCCGGCGTCTCGATCGCGTGCAGGAATGCCCCCTGCGCGTCATAGCAGGCCACCCGCCCCGCACCCCATTGAGCATTCCAGAAGCGGCCCTCGGCATCGATCACCGCGCCGTCCGGGTTCAGCCCGGCTCGCGCCAGGTCCAGCCAGACCTGCGGCTCGCCCAAGGGCCAGCCCTGCGCATCCAGCGCCACCTTCATCACCTTGCCCTCGATGGTATCGGCGAAATGCGCCGCGCGGCCATCCGGGGTGAAACAGATTGCATTGGGAATGCTGATCCCCTTGAACAACAGGCGCAATTCGCCCTTGTGCCAGCGCCATATGGCGCCTGCGCCCTTTTCGGCCGCCTTGCCCATCGTGCCGAACCAGAACCCGCCCTGCCGGTCGGCGCGGCCGTCGTTTGACCGCGTCTGCGGCGTGCCCGCGCTGGCAACCGCCACTCGTTCGCTAGTGGCTAGGTTCAGCCGGAAGATGCCCGTCTCGCAGGCCACCAGCAGCTCCTCCGCGCTGATCCACCCTGCTGCAGAGACGTATTCGGGGAAATTCCAAGACTGGCTTTGTGAATGAATGGTTCGCTTTAAGATATCGAACCAAAACAGTTGTTCACGAACTGGATGCCACAGTGGGCCTTCGCCCAGCTCGCAGGACCGTGCATCGAAAATCATCCGAACACCCTGTCGTAGGCTGCAACGATCTCCACCGCCCGCGCGGCGATCTCGTCCGTCGACAGGCCGGGCGTATAAAGGGCCGTTCCGATCCCGAAGCCGTTCGCCCCGGCCTTGGCCCAATCGGCAAAGTTCGCCGGACCGGCGCCCCCAACCGCATAGACGGACAGATCCTTCGGCAAGACCGCGCGGATCGCCTTCAACCCCTCCGGCCCGATCAGGCTGCCGGGAAACAGCTTCAGCCCCGTCGCCCCCGCCTTGATCGCGGCAAAGCATTCCGTGGGCGTCATCACCCCGGGCCAGCTTGCCATTCCCGCCGCCCGCGTCGCCCGGATCACCTCGGCATCGGCATTGGGCGACACAACCAGTGTGCCGCCCGCCGCCTTCACCCGGGCAACGTCCTCGACCGTCAGAACAGTGCCCGCACCGATCTCGGCCCCCGGGACGGCGGCGACCATCGCGGTGATCGAGTCAAACGGGTGCGGCGAATTCAGTGGTACTTCGATACGGGTGATCCCCGTCGCGACCAGTGCCTGGGCGGCCGCAGCGGCCTCTGCCGGGGTGATCCCGCGCAGAATGGCAATCAGGTTGCGGTGGGTCATCGTGCTGCCTCGGTCATGGGGGAAAGCGCGGAAAGACCCGCCAGAGTGCAATCGGTCGCGGACAGCCGCAGCGCCTCAACACACTGGCTCGCCAGCGCGCGGGCGTAAGCTGCGGACAGCGTCTCGGCCCCGATGAGGGTGACGCGCTGGCCCAGCCAATAGGGCTTGGCGGCCGCGAGTTCGGTGCCGATCAACAGACCCGACAACCGCGCGCGCGCAGCTTGTGGGGTCAGCCCGGCGATCAGCCCTTCGGCCCGCAGCGAAAACAAGCGCGCGCCCAGCTTCTCGGGCTTTGACAAGGCATCCGAAACGCCTGCGTCAAAGGCCGCCTCGTCCCAGCCGCCGCCTTGCATCCCGTGGCGCAGCACCGAGGCTTCGGAAAGAAGGGCGAACATCTCGCCGGTCATGAAGGTTTGGAAACTGACGACCTCGCCCGCGCTAACATGGACCCATTTCGAATGGGTTCCCGGCAGGCAGAGAACCCCGTCATAGCCTGGCAGCAACCGCAAGGCGCCCGCGATCTGTGTTTCTTCCCCACGCATCACATCCGCCGGGCTGGTTTGCTTCAGCCCCGGTGCAATCGCAACCTTCAGCCGGACATCGCTGACCGGCGCCATGACCAGGGCTGCCCGGTCCAGCGGGACGCAGGGCACCGCCCGATAGGGTGCCTCGCACCAGCCCTGACGGCTACCCACCATTCCGCAGGCCACTACCGGCGGTCGCCCGGCCAGCCAGGGCCCGATCAGCCGTACGAGAGCCGGCTCGAACCCATCGCGTGAAAGCTTGCCCATCCCCTCGTCGCTGGACGCCTCGGCCAAGACGCGGCCATCGCCGGACATCGCCCAGGCGCGCAGATTCGAGGTGCCCCAGTCCACGGCAATCCAGGCGGGGTCGACGCTCATGACGAAATATACCCCCCGTCGAGGATCAGCGTCTGCGAGGTCATCATCTTCGACGCCTCGGATGCGAGGAACAGCACCGTCCCCGTCACGTCCTCGGGCTGGATCGGATCGGGGATGCACTGCCGGCCAAGATGCGTCGCCAGACTTTCCGGCGTGGCCCACATCTCTTTCTGGCGCTCCGTCAGCACCCAACCCGGCGCCAAGGCATTCACGCGAATGCGGTCTGGGCCGAATTCGCGGGCCAGCGTCCGGGTCAGGCCCACAATCCCGGCATTCGCAGTGATGTAGGCGGCATAACCCTTGTCAGCCATCATGAAGCTGATCGACGAGAAATTGACGATCGCACCGCCGCCAGCAGCCTTCATACCAGGGATCACGGCCTGGCAGGCGAAGAAATACGAACGAAGGTTCACATTGATCGACCAGTCCCAGAAGGTCTCGTCCGTCGTCATCGTCTCATGCCGCTGGTCGTTCGCAGCGTTGTTGACCAGGACGGTAATCGGCCCATGCGCCTTGGCGGCAGTCGAGAGCGTCAGCTGCAACTGATCGGTGACCGAGATGTCGCAGGGCAGAAACAGGGGGCGGTTGCCCGTGGCGTGCTCCATCGCGTCGCAGAAAGGCGTTGCGTCCGAACGCTGGCAAAACGCAACTTTCGCGCCCTGACGTAGGAAGCCTTCGGTCAGTGCCGCGCCGATACCCGAGCCGCCGCCGGTGATAAACACCGACTGGCCCTTAAGATCATGGAATGTCGCCGCCATCTTCCCCTCACGCTGCCTTGCGTGATCTTAGCCAGGCCGGCATCCAGTCGCCATGGGCGGCGATCAGATCGTCGACCAATTTCCGGATCTGGCGCAGGTCAAGCTCTGCTGCCGTGTGCGGATCAAGCATCGCGGCGTGATAGACATGCTCACGGTTTTCTTCCATCAGGGCCGCGACGGTCAGCTCCTGCACGTTCACATTGGTCCGCATCAGCGCGATCAGCTGCGGAGGGATGTCGTTGACGGTCGTTGGCTGGAGGCCGTTTGCATCGACCAAGGTCGGCACTTCCACAGCGGCCCCGGCGGGAAGCTGGGGAATGAAGCCCCGGTTCGGGACGTTGCCGTAGATGACCGATGGCGTTCCGGTCACCACCGAGTTCATGATCGTCGCGGCGTATTCGTGGGTCGGCTTGACCACGATCTTGTCGGCCTTGCGGTATTCCTCGGCCTGCGCGGCCCAGCGGGCGATCTGCTCTTCACAGCGCACGGGGTATTCGTCGAGCGGGATGCCAAAGCTCTCGATCAGGTCGGGGCGATGGGTCTTGATGAACCACGGGACGTATTCGGCGAAATGCTCACTGCTTTCGGTGACGAAATAGCCGAGATGCGTCATCACCTCATAGCGCACCTTGTTCGGGCAGCGCGGGTTCCAGCTGGAGGGCTTCGGGATCGCACCCTTGGCGTATCCGGCCTGCAGCGCGGGATAGAGGTCGCGGTAGCTGCCATCCGGCTGACGCGCTTCGAAGTTCAGGTAGAAGGCCATGTGATTGATCCCCGCCGCGCGATAGCGGAGGTCGGAAACCGGAATGTCCAGATCGCGCGCCAGTTCCTCGGCCGTGCCTTGGACCGAGTGGCAGAGGCCCACCTGCCGGACGTCGGGATACTTGGCGCCCAAAGCCCAGGTGTTGATCGCCATCGGATTGACGTATTGCAGCATGATCGCCTGCGGGCAGACGGCGCGCATGTCTTCGGCCAGCTTCCACAGATGCGGCACAGTGCGCAGGCCGCGCATGATGCCGCCGATCCCCAGGGTGTCGGCAATGGTCTGGCGCAGGCCCACCTTCTTCGGCAGGTCGAAATCTGTGACGGTGCAGGGCTTGTAGCCGCCGATCTGGAAGGCGACGATCACGAAATCCGCGCCTTCCAGCGCGCGGCGCTGGTCCATGTGCGTCTCGACCGTGGCCGGGACACCCAGCGAGGCGACCATCTTCCGCGCCACCAGCTCGGATTCCTCCAGGCGCTTTCGGTCGATATCCATCAGCGCGATCTTCGCGCCCGACAGTGCCGGCATCTGCAACGCGTCGCCGATCAGGTTCTTCATGAAGACGGTCGATCCGGCCCCGATGAAGGCAATTTTGGTCACTTGACTGCTCCGAGTGTTAGGCCCGCGATGAAGTGCTTCTGCATCAGGAAGAACATGGCGACGGGCGGAAGGGCGGCGAGGATGGACCCCGCCGAGACAAGGTGCCACTGGGCGATCCACTGGCCGTTGAGGGACGAGAGCCCCGCGGTGATGGGTTGGCTGTCGACGCCTTGCGTCAACACCGTGGCCCAGAAGAAATCATTCCAGATGAAGGTGAACACCAGCACCGACAGCGCCGCGATGGCGGGCCGCATCAGGGGCAGCACGATGTACCAGAAGATCCGCCATTCGCTGACGCCTTCGACCCGCGCCGCCTCGATCAGTTCGAATGGCAGCGCCTTGATGAAGTTGCGCATGAACAGCGTGCAGAACCCGGTCTGGAAGGCGATGTGGAACAGCGCCAGCCCGTACCAGGTGTCATACATCCCCAGTTGCAGCGTCATGTCGCGGACCGGGACCATCAGGATCTGGAACGGGACGAAGTTCCCGGCCACGAACATGAAGAACACCAGGATGTTCGCGCGGAACCCGTAGACGGCCAGCGCGAAGCCCGTCATCAGCGACAGCCCCACCGCGCCGATCACCGTGGG
>JALOTD010000091.1 GCA_025458105.1 Tabrizicola sp.
GACGCGAATGAGGGTTGGACGCCCGAGGTCTATACCGACCTCGCGCCGCATCTTCTGCGGCTGGGGGTGGAGCTGGTCGAACAACCCTTCCCCGCGGGGAAGGATGACATGCTGGCAGAGATCGCCCGCCCCTTGCCGGTCTGCGC
This sequence comes from Tabrizicola sp., assembly GCA_025458105.1. Lineage (GTDB taxonomy): Bacteria > Pseudomonadota > Alphaproteobacteria > Rhodobacterales > Rhodobacteraceae > Tabrizicola. Next base: position 147 of record JALOTD010000091.1, read on the forward strand.
CGACGAGAGCTGTTTCGACCGGGCCTCGCTTATCGGACTGAAGGGCAAGTACGACGCGGTGAACCTGAAACTGGACAAGACCGGCGGGCTGACCGAGGGCCTCATGACCCGCGACCTTGCGCGGCGCATGGGGTTTAAGGTGATGGTTGGCTGCATGGTCGGCTCTTCGCTGGCCATGGCCCCGGCGGTCCTGCTGGCGCAAGGGGCGGACTGGACAGACCTTGACGGGCCGCTGCTTCTGGCCGAAGACCGCCCCCACCCGTTGCGGTACGATGCCCAAGGGGTTCACCCGCCGGACGCAGGGCTTTGGGGGTAAAGGGTATGGGACTTGACGCAAGAGGCATATCCACCGCGCTCAAGAAGCACTGGTTCCCAGGGCAAACGCGGTCTGCCAATCTAAAGGCCCTCAAGGCTGCGGCGGGTCGCTGGGCAGAAGTCAATCAGCTTGGCCCGTTGTTCCAGATGCGGATGACATCTGACGACAGCCTTGAGCTAGAGCTGATAAGCATTGCCGAGCCGATCCAGTTGAATTTCGAACAGGACCGATTGGTGGTGGGCTTCCGCAGCTCTAACGGCGGACCGGGCTACCATGCTGCCGTGATTGACCTGCTGGATCAAATCGCGGCGGCGCTTTCCGTGACCTGGCAGTGGGTCGCGTCCGACGGCACTCACTTGGACGAAACGGGCTACGCGACAACGCGAGACTTCGCGGCGCTGCAATCCCGGATGGCCGATTTCCTGCTGCAGCTGTGTGGCAGTGTGACTGGTCCCGGCTTTCAAGCGGGGGATGAACAGGGGATATCGCTGTGCACTCCCCTTGGTCTTGGTCACCAGCCGGGTAAGGTCAGCTGTCCGCTGGGGTTCAAAAGCAGGGATTGGCCAGCCGCGGTTGTCGCGATGGATGATGCTGCACGTGCACAGGAGGCCGCAGGCTTCTTTGTCTGGTGGCATGAGGGACTGACCGGAGCAACCTGGGTTCAACTGCTGCGCGCGCAACTTTGGCAGAATGCGGAATGGCGCCCCGCCGTGACCGAGAATGACCGCCTGGTGCGGGACCAGATCAGACACAGTTACGCGCGGGCAGTGGCCGGGAAAGCCATGATCCCGGACGAGCTGGAAGCAGCCTACCAGCAATATCTGACGTGCCAGTCGGCAAGCGATCCCCCGGCAGAGGACGGGATCGGCTATCGCAAGTATCCGATCTGGGCTCAACCGTTCAAACATTGGGCGCTGAGCTTGCCTGGCTATCTTTCGTCCTCTGATCAGGACGGTACCCTGACCTTTGAGCATCCGGCATTCTGGCTGGGGCTTTCATCGCTTTCGATTGCGATGACGGCTGAAGACGCGGGCCCCTTTTCCTGGCCCGACCGGTTTGACGGACCCCTGATCGAAATTCGCCCGGGCATCCTTTGCCGGAAAAGTGCGCACGACGTCAGCGATGGGACGTCGGTTCAGGGCGCCATGATCTGGACCAGCCGGGGGAACACCCACCAACTTCTTATCCTGACCCTGTCGAGCGGACTTGACTGGCCCTTCGACGCCTTTGACAGCTGGATCATGTCCGTAACCTGCCCGGACACGACCCTGTCGACCCATCACGCCCCGACCCTGCACTGAACCCGAACGGAGACCCCGATGACCCGCACTGTCTATGTGAATGGCGACTACTTGCCCGAGGGCGAGGCGAAGGTTTCGATCTTTGACCGGGGGTTCCTGATGGCCGACGGGGTCTATGAGGTGACTTCGGTTCTGGACGGCAAGCTGATCGACTTCGACGGCCACATCCGGCGGCTGGAGCGGTCGTTGCGGGAGCTGGAGATGACCTGCCCGCTGTCAGCCGACGAGCTGCTGGCGATGCATCGGGAGCTGGTCCGGCTGAACGGGATCGATCAGGGGATGATCTACCTGCAGGTCACTCGGGGCAACCCGGGGGACCGGTCGTTCCTGTTCCCTCCCGCCGATCTGCCGGGGACGGTGGTGGCCTTCACGCAGAACATCCCGAACCTCGCCGACGCCCCGGCGGCGAAGGTGGGGTTCAAGGTCATCACGATCCCCGACCTGCGGTGGAGCCGCGTCGATATCAAGACGGTGCAGCTTCTGTACCCCTCCATGGGGAAGATGGCGGCGAAGAAGGCTGGCGTCGATGACAGCTGGTTCACCGATGAGGATGGGGCGGTGACGGAGGGGACCTCGAACAACGCCTACATCGTGAAGGGGAACAAGATCATCACCCGCCAGCTGGGCACCGATATCCTGCATGGGATCACCCGGGCGGCGGTGCTGCGGTTCGCAGCGGAGGCTCAGTTCGAGGTGGAGGAGCGGGCGTTCACTCCGGCGGAGGCTCAGGGGGCGGATGAGGCGTTCAGTACGGCGGCCTCGATCTTCGTGATGCCAGTGGTGGAGGTGGATGGAAAGCCCGTGGGGACCGGCAAGCCGGGGCCGGTCGCGACACGGCTGCGGGAGATCTACCTGGACGAGATGCGAAAGGCCGCGATCTGACAGTGTCCACAGGTGGACACTTTTTCCATTGCTTTGATATCAAGGGGTTGTCTGTGGACATTAGGGTGGTGTTAACCGCTGTCCGCAGCCCATTGGAGGCCGCATGACCCTTTTTGTCGATGCCGATGCCTGCCCGGTGAAGGCCGAGGCCGAAACGGTCGCCACACGGCACCGGGTGCGAATGGTGGTGGTGTCGAACGGTGGGATACGGCCTTCGCAGAATCCGTTGGTCGAGAGCGTCTTCGTCGGCAGCGGCCCGGATGAAGCGGACAAGTGGATCGCTGAGGCCTGCGGGCCGGGCGATGTCGTCGTCACCGCAGACATCCCGCTGGCCGCGAAATGCGTGGCGGCGGGGGCACGGGTGGTCAAGCACAATGGCGAGGAGCTGACAGCAGCCAATGTCGGCATGGCGCTGGCAACGCGGGACCTGATGCAGGATCTTCGCTCGGCCGATCCGTTCCGGCAGGGCGGGGGCAAGATGTTTTCCAAGGCGGACCGGAGCCGGTTTCTGGACGTGCTGGACCGGGCCTTGCGGGCGGCGGCGCGGGGGGCGTGAGTGGCCGAAGCCGGATGTGGGGGTTTGGGTTGAGCGTGCGGATGGTGCGCCGTAGCGCTGCCTACGTTGGGGATGCGATGGCTTTTCAGGGGCATCGGGGTGCGCAATCGGTCGGCGGAGGAGTCGGGGTGAACCCCGACCAACGATGACGCGGGCGCTGTTCTCATTCGACGGGTTCCGGCGCGGAGTGCGCGACGGGTTGCCATTGGGCGTGTCGATCTTTGCCTATGGGCTGGGCTTCGGGCTGGTGGCGGCGCAGGCCGGGTTCAGCGTGGCCAAGGCCGTGGCGACCAGTGCTGCGATCTATTCTGGGTCTGCCCAATTGGCGGCGGTGAACCTGTTGCAGACCGGCGAGGCGACGCTGTGGGCGCTGTTCGCCACGATCCTGGTCATCAATGCGCGATATATCCTGTTCGGGGCGGCCTTGCAGCCCTGGCTTTGGCCGGCAGGGCCAGTCAGGGCCTATGGCAGCCTGCTTTTTCTGGGCGATGCCAACTGGATGCAGACGATGCGCGCGATCCGTGCGGGCGAGGAGGACCGGGCCTATCTGCCGGGCACCGGGGTGCCGATGCTTTTGGGTTGGCTGGTGGGGACGGCCCTTGGGGCGGGGGCGGTCCGTGTTCTGCCCGCGCCTCAGGCACTGGGGTTGGATCTGATGCTGGCGGCCTTTGCCGTGGGCATGGTGACGGCCATGGTGAAGACGCGGGCGGATCTGGTGCCGGTCGTCGTCGGCGCTGGCGCGGCACTGGGGATCTCGGCTTTGGCCGGGCCGGGTCTGGCGATCATCGGCGCAGGGCTGGCGGGCGGTCTGGTTGCAGCGCTGATGTATCGAGGGCGGCCATGACCGAGAGCTTTCCGGTCCTGCTGCTGGTGATGGCGACGGCGGCCTATGTGGTCCGTGTGGTTGGGTTCACGCTGATGCAGCTGGTGCCGGTGTCGCCCCGGATCGAGGCGGCGCTGCGCGCGACCCCTTTGGCGGTGATGGCGGGGATCGCCGCGCTGGCCCTCCAGACAGGTGGTCTGGCCGAGGCGCTGGCGCTGGGATCGGTCGTGGGGCTGACGCTGATCCTGCGCAGTGACGTTGCGGCGGCGCTTATGGGCGTGGCGGTGGTGGCACTGCTGCGGTGGCTGGGGGCATGAGGCGGGCGATTTCTTCGAAGAAATCGCACCGGAGCCTTTGAAGGCTCCGGTCCGGAATTTTGGAAAATTCCGGCGACGAGGAACCGGCCGTCAGCCCTTATTGTCAACGTTGGCGGCGAAGGCCTGCTGGAAGGCAGCCTGTTTCGCGGCATCGGCCTCGGTCTGGTGTTGGGCGACCCAGTCGGCATAGGGCATGCCATAGACCACCTCGCGTGCCTGGTCCTTGGTCATCTCGATCCCCTTGTCGGCGGCGGCCTCCTGATACCAGCGCGACAGGCAGTTGCGGCAGAAACCGCCCAGGTTCATCAAGTCGATGTTCTGCACATCGGGGCGCTTGACCATCAGATGATGCAGCAGCGCGCGGAAGGCGGCGGCCTCGAGTTCGATTCTGGTCTGGGTGTCCATGGCGCTCTCCTTCTCTCGCAAGGTGGGCGGGGGCAGCGGCACGGTCAAGTCCCGCTGGACCAGGACATGGTCGCCACGAGGTCTACAAGCCAGGAGACGCCGCGGTCCTGGAGCGCGGCGCGCGTGGTGATGGCAACGATGTTGCCAGCGGCCACGTCGAACGGAAGCGGCGTGGCGACGAGGCCGAAGCGCGCGCCGTGCTTGGCGACAAGGCTTTGCGGGAGCGAGACGACAAGGTCGCTTTCGGCCGCGAGGAACAGAGCGGAAGTGAAGTTCGGCGCTGTCATCACGACGCGGCGGGTGCGCCCAAGTTCGGCCAAGGTGGCGTCGGTCGCGACAACGGGATCGCCCCGGACCGAGACAACCAGGTGGCGCGCGGCGCAGTAACTGTCGAGCGAGGGCCGAACGGCATATGGGTGGCCCGCCCGGGTGACCGCGACGAGGCGGTCTTCGCTGCCGGGGATCGGCCGGACGGCAAAGCGGGCTGGACTGGTGATCCAGGGGAGGATGGCCAGGTCAAGCTCGCGATTTTCCAGCATGGCCAGGACGTGGTCCCAAGGGCCTTCGTCCAGGGATTGCCGGAACGAGGGGACAACATGGAGGACCGCGACCCCGACCTCTGGCGCATCAGTCGCCAGGCGTGCGGCCAGAGCGGGGCCCGCTGTGCAGAGGAAGGCATCGCCAACGCCCAGGCGGAAGCGTCGGGAAGAGGTGGCGGGGTCGAAGGGCTCTGCCCCCTGAAGGACCAGTCGCACCCCGGCAAGCACTTCGGCAATCCGGGGGGCAAGGTCCAGCGCGCGGTCGGTCGGCACCACGCCGCGCGGGGTGCGCAGGAACAGGGGATCATTCATCATCCGGCGCAGGCGGCCCAAGCCATGGCTGACCGCGGAGGGCGAGAGGTTCAACTCTGCCGCTGCAAGACCGACGTTGCCCTTGGCCAGAACCACTTCGAACAAGACCAAAAGGTTGAGGTCGATACGCGAGAGATCAATTTGGTTCAGCATATCGTTGAAAACGTATCACTGGATTCAGGTGGATGGAACCTGGAAAAGCGCGCCCATCGGTCCCGCGCTGGCATGCTGCCGGGGGGACCTTTGGTTCCAAGGAGCGTAACAATGGCAATTCTGATGACCTCAGACGTAAGCGGGCAGACAGCCGAGGGCTATGACGGAATGCTGACCAAGGTCGGCCCGGCGCTGCGGTTGGCGAAGGGATTGATCCTGCATACCGCGCATCCGGTCGATGGCGGCTGGAGGATCATGGAGATCTGGGAGACGCGCGAGGACGCAACCCGGTTCTTCGCCACCGCAATCGCGCCGCACTTGCCGAAGGGCCTTCACCCGAAGCTGAGTTTCACACCGCTGCACGACATGCTGCAGCCCTGACGACCATCGTCTGTCCGCCGCCCTGTGCCGCTGAGGGGCGACATGATCGCCGCCGTGCCTCGGGCTGAAATCATGCCGCCGGCTTGAGCGGATCAGCCAGGCGACGGCATCGGCCATAACCCTAAAGGAGATTTCCATGTTTTTTGACACAACGATCCAAACCCGCAGAACCGCGCATCTGTCGTCACCCGAGGCGGTGGCGGACTTTTGGGCTCCGCTGGGTCATTCTGTCTGGTTCGGCAAGGACCCGGCCTTTGACAATCGCTTCCGGGCGGCGTTCGCCGTCGAACATGGCGCGGCGGCGCGGGGCGAGTTGATGCCCTGGCTGTCGACGCCCAAGGGTGCGCTGTCGCTGGTCATCCTGCTGGATCAGTATCCGCGCAATTCCTTCCGGGGGACGGCGCGCATGTATGCAACGGACACTCTGGCGCGGATCGTGGCAGACGCGGCGCTGGAGCTGGGCCATGATCAGACCTTTGGCTTGGACCTGCGGGGCTTTTTCTACCTGCCCTTCGCGCATTCCGAGCGCATGGCCGATCAGGACCGGTCAGTGCGGCTCTGTGCCGAGCTGCCGGAACCGGGGCCAAGCCATTCGCGCGGCCACCGCGAGACAATCGCGCGTTTCGGCCGCTTTCCGCACCGCAACCCGATTCTCGGTCGCGAGATGACGGACGAGGAGGCTGAATGGTTGGCCAATGGCGGCTTTGCGGGCTGACACCCGATGCACCTGAGCAAGTTCGGACAATTGCCGTTTCGCCTGGATGGCGAAACGCAAAGGAAACTGGCGGTCGAGGCGCGTGATGCACGATCGCGGAAAAAGGGCAGAACCATGCGGATCAACGACTTTTGTTTCATTTTCGCGGCACAGGCCGGGCTGTGCGGCATGATGCTGGGCCTCGCCATGGGGATATCGCAAGATTTCACCCTGGCTCCGGCCCATGCGCACCTGAACCTTCTGGGCTGGGTGACCATGGCGATCTACGGGCTGTATCATCGGGGCATCGGGCGGACCGGCGGGTTTGCAGGATGGTTGCAGGTCGGAAGTGGCGCGCTGGGGACCATCCTTATGGTGACCGGCCTTGGTGTTTATCTGGCCACCGGGAACGACGACATTGTTGTCTTTGCGATTGCCGGATCGTGCTTGGTGATTCTTGCGATGGTGATGTTTTTGGGCCTTGTGCTGACAGATATGCTGCGCGTGCGACGGCCCTCATTCGAAATGACGGCCCAGTCTGGCTAAGGCTCGGCGCCGTTGCGACGCCGGGACCTGCACCCCCTCAGGCCCCGGCGTCCCCCAATGTGGCTTCCAGGATCGGGGCAAGACGAGCCGCCCAATGCACCTGGCCGGGCGGATCGCCGATCAGGTCGTTCCGCACTTCGATCAACGTGTTATGGCGGCCCATTCGCAAGGCGTGCCGGTCGATGGCATCGCCGGGCAAATGGCCGGAATACGGCTCGTTGTCGCCAATACACAGGCCGGGTTCCTGCTGAAGGCGCGTGATGAGCGGTTTGGAAAAGCGGGCATCCAGGTGGGAATAGAGGACACCGACATGCCAGGGCCGAGGCGCGCGGCCGCGCAGGCACGGGGTGAACGAATGCACCGCGACGATCACGCGGTCAGGACGCAGGGCCGCCAGCCGGGCATAGGCTGCGTGGTAGGGTCGGTAAAGGCGGTCGAGCCGTTCCTCGATCCCTTCGGCGGTGATGTGGCGGTTCGCCGGGATGATCGTGCCGTCGTAAAGCTGCATTACCAAAGTGGGGTCGTCCTCACCGCGATTGGGATCGATGACAAGGCGGCTGAAGTCGGACAGGATGACGGGGCTGTCCAGAAGCCGCCCCAGTTCCAACGCAACACCGGCGGCGCCGACGTCCCAGGCGATGTGGCGGGCCATATCGACGGCCGGGATGCCAAGATCGCCGCCGTTCACCCAAGTCGGCACGCGGTTCGAAGCGTGGTCGCAGGTGACAAGCCAGCGACCGGGGCGAAGCTCTCCGTCGATGTGGAAGGCCAAGGTTTCCTCATTCTTCGGCAATGACTTCACTTACGATTGATCTTCGCGGGATACCAGCAAAGAGCGGCGTTGCGGGATGCGTTCAGTTGCGCCATAAGGCAGGCGGCCCACATGAACCGGAATTATCTTGAGGAGGATGGCGATGCGCCGTCACCGCAACGTGAAGATTGTGGCCACGCTTGGCCCGGCTTCCAGCACCTATGAAATGATCCGCGCCCTGTTCGAGGCTGGGGCCGATGTGTTCCGCCTGAACATGAGCCACGGGGTCCATGAGGATATCAGGAAGCGGCATGAGATCATCCGCCAGGTCGAACGCGACCTTGGCCGCCCGATCGGCATTCTGGCTGATCTTCAGGGGCCGAAGCTGCGGGTGGGCGTTTTCGCCAATGGGTCAGAAGAGCTGGTCGAAGGCGCAAAGTTCCGAATGGACCTGTCGACGGCTCCGGGCGATGTCAATCGGGTGAACCTTCCGCACCCAGAGATCTTTGCCGCGCTGGAGGCCGGGACTACCCTTCTGGTTAACGATGGCAAGATCCGCCTGAGGGTCAACGCCTGCGGCAAGGATTTCGCCGATTGCACCGTCGAGGTGGGCGGGACGATTTCCAACCGCAAGGGCGTGAACGTACCGGATGTCGTCCTGCCTTTGGCGGCGCTGTCAGAGAAGGACCGGGGCGATCTGGAGTTTGCCTGCGAACTGGGCGTGGACTGGCTGGCACTGTCCTTTGTGCAGCGGCCCGATGACGTGACCGAAGCACGCGCCTTGGCCAAGGGCCGCGCGGCGATCCTGTCCAAGATCGAGAAGCCGGCGGCGGTGAAGGCCTATGACGCGATCCTGCAGGTCAGTGACGGGATCATGGTGGCGCGGGGCGATCTCGGCGTTGAACTGCCCGTGACCTCGGTCCCGCCGATTCAGAAGCGGCTGGTACGCGGGGCGCGGGCGGCGGCAAAGCCGGTGATCGTGGCGACACAGATGCTGGAATCGATGATCGAATCGCCGGTCCCGACGCGGGCCGAAGTCAGCGACGTTGCGACCGCGATCTATGAGGGCGCGGATGCCATCATGCTATCGGCCGAATCGGCTGCGGGGAAATACCCGGTCGAGGCCGTGACGACGATGAACAACGTCGCGATGAGCGTCGAGAAGGACCCCACCTACCGCTCGGTCATCGAGGCAAGCCGCCAGGTGCGGCGCGAGTCGGTGGCAGACGGGATCGTGGCAGCCGCGCGCGAGATTGCGGAGGCCACCAACATCAAGGCGATCTGCTGTTTCAGCCAGACCGGCACCACGGCGAGCCTGGTTGCACGCGAACGACCGCATGTGCCGATCATCGCGCTGACGCCGCTGATGTCGACCGCGCGGCGCATGGCACTGACCTGGGGCGCGCATTGTGTCATCACCGAGCCGCAGGAGCGCTTCAAGGGCGCCGTGCTGGCGGCCATCGGCGCGGCGCGCAGCGACGGTTTCGCGACCGAAGAAGACCAGATCGTCGTCACCGCGGGTGTGCCTTTCAACGTGAAGGGCACGACAAACATCCTGCGGGTCGCGCCCTGTGACGAGCGGTTGATTTCGCGGGTCGACCCCGGCTAAGCTTGTCGGGCGGTGCGCCCGGTGAGGTAGCATGGATACAGATCTGGTTCTGACCCTCGGGATCATTCTTCTTGTCCTCTCGGTTCCGTCGCTGCTGGCGGCCTGGGTCGAGGGGCGCGTGCCTCGGTTCGGGGCGATCATGTTCCTGACCTCGCTGGCGATGATCATTTCCGCCTTGGCGACGCGGCCCGGCGGCTATGCCTTCGGCGAAATCCCGGACATCATGATCGCCGTCATCAGCCGCATGGCCAACTGAGGCCCGCATTGCCCCCTTGCACCTTTGGCGCCCTGCCCCTATAGGGGCGGCTTCATTACCCGCACGGCCGGCCAAAGTGGCATGCCGAGTCGTGCCTGAAACCACGGAGATGGAAATGCCCAAGATGAAGACCAAGTCGGCGGCGAAGAAGCGACGATGCTGCTGAACGACAGCGATGCGAAGATCGTCAAGAAATACATGCCCTACGACCGGTAAGGAGAGCACAAGATGTCCCGCGTAAAATCCGGCAAGGTCACCCACGCCCGTCACCGCAAGGTGATCAAGCAGGCGGCTGGCTACTATGCCGCCCGTTCAACCAATTTCCGCACCGCGACCCAGGCCGTCGACAAGGCCCAGCAGTACGCGACCCGCGACCGCAAGGTCCGCAAGCGCCAGTTCCGCGCCCTGTGGATCCAGCGGATCAACGCCGCAGTCCGTCTGTTCGACGCCGAAATGACCTATTCGCGCCTGATCAACGGCCTGACCAAGGCCGGGATCGAGGTCGACCGCAAGGTCCTCGCCGACCTGGCCGTGCACGAGCCCGAGGCGTTCAACGCCATCGCGGGCCAAGCCAAGGCCGCGCTGGCCTGACCTTCAAGGTCCAGGATTGTGGAAAGGCCCTGCGGCGACGCAGGGCCTTTTGCTTTGCGGGGTTACAGATCGCTGCGGCGAACAAGCGCCAGGGCGCCGCCGAGAAGGATCAGGAGAACGCCGCAGCTTCGGTCGATCCATTTTGCACCGGCTTCCCTTAGAAACCGCGCTGCCCGAAACCCGAGACCCGCGTAGATTGACATCACGGCGATATCGACGACGACGAAGGTCAGGGCAAGGATGACATACTGCGGCAAGAGCGGCTCTGAAGGCATCAGGAACTGCGGCAAGAACGCGGTGAAGAAAAGATAGCCTTTCGGATTGGTCACCGCGACAAGGAAGCTTTTCCGAAAGATCAGGCGTCGGCTTTCTGGCCCCGCCGTCATCGATCGATCCGGCAGCGCCCCGGATGTGCCCGCGGCGCGGATCATCTGCACGCCCACCCAGATCAGGTAGACAACCCCGATCCACTTAACGACCGAGAACCAGAAGGCGGACGCCGAAAGCAGCGCGCCCAGCCCTACCGCAGCGGCAAGGATCAGAACCATGTCCGAAAGCGCGGCCCCCGCTATCCCATAGCTCGCCGCGGCCAGACCAAAGCGCGAGCCGTTGGAAAGTGCCAAGAGGACAGTAGGACCGGGTGTGGTGACAACGACCAGTGATGCCAGCGCAAACGTAGCGAGGGAAAGATCCATCACCGGGCATCCAATGTGACAGTCGTCGCGCCGGAGGGGACACGCGATCCGGTCGCGCGAAGGGCCAGCAGAATGATCGAAAGGGCTGCCAGTTGCCCAATGATGACGGCAGGCCAGATCTGACCGATCTTCGGGTCGAGATATTTCTGCGGTCCGAAGGACACCAGCGCGGAAACCGCAGCCAGCAGGCTTAGAACCCTGCCTATGGCGGTCGTCCCGGGACCGACAATAGCGGCCGCCAGAGCAAGCGATACGGATGCCCCGATGAATGGCGCCATGCCGAAAAGCGGTGTGGCCTCTGGCGGATGCGGTCTGATGCCCGCGTAAAGGGCCGAAAGCATCGTCACCTGGAGACCAATCAGGGTTGCAAGCGCGGCGACGGGATATCGATCTGAACCTGTCATTGGCAATCTCCAAAAGCGTATTTTGCGTTACGGTTGCAGTGTTGCGTAATTCAGGTTACGGATTCTGTCAATCAGAGAGGACAAATGCGCGAGGAAAACCGGTCCATCCGCCAGCAGCAGATCGAAGCCGCGGCCTATGAGGTGCTGGAGGCGAAGGGTTATGCCGGCACGTCCATGCTGGGCATCGCACGACAAGCACGGGCGTCGAACGAAACGCTATACAACTGGTATGGCGACAAGCAGGGCCTATTCCGGGCGCTTGTCACCCGAAATGCTGCCGAGGTGAAGGGGCATCTGGAAGCCGAACTGCAGACCGACCACGATGCGCTGTCGATCCTCGGCAGTCTTGGCCCGAAGCTGCTTGATCTGCTTACCGGCGACCGGGCAGTGGCGTTGAACCGCGCGGCTGCCGCCGATCCGACCGGCGAACTTGGGGGCACGATCTCACAGGCAGGACGCGAATCGATTTTTCCGCTGTTGGAACAGGTCCTGCGGCGCGCCCGGGCCGAGGGGCAACTGGCGTTCGAGGATCCTGTCGAGGCCGTGGGCCTCTACCTGGATCTCCTGATCGGCGACCAGCAGATCCGGCGCGTGATCGGCAGACTGCCACAGCCGTCTGTGGCGGACCGGAAAGAGCGCTCCGCCCGGGCCCTCCAGCGGCTTCGGCGGTTGCTTGACTGATCCGGAACGCGGTGACGCGACCCAGTTGTCGCGCCAAATCCGGTCAGGTTCGATACAAGGGCACGGTCTGCCGAGCTTTCTGCAGCGGTTGACGACCCTGATTGGGGGCACGCTGCACCCTAGCAGTGCCGATCAGCCTGCCCCTTCTGACTGTCCTGACCCAGGATGTCCCAAGCGGTATGGCCGATCACTTGCCCCGGCGTACCGTACGGCAGGCCGAGCGCGCCCCTTGTATCAGCCCTGATGGGCACCCCGGCTCTTGGCGAGCGTGCCGCAACCGTTGGCCGAGCGCGGGTCAAACGGCAGCACAAGCCAGAGCCTATCAAAGGACGGGATCATATGTCGGAGAGTTGGCAGGGGCAGCAGGGCTCGAACCCGCGACCTACGGTTTTGGAGACCGTCGCTCTACCAGCTGAGCTATACCCCTACGCGAGCCACGGGTTACGGCAGGCCGCGGGGGAGGTCAAGGGATTCCATGCAGTCGAAGGCCTTGTCGCGCTGCCGTGACGAGAGTAGCGGAAGCGACACCCGGTGGAGGTCGCGATGATCTCTGCCCGCTTTGCCCCGGTCCTGTCCGGCCTGATCCCGTCGGGGTTGACGGGCCTGATCGTCTCGGGCCTGTGCACCGCGCGGGCGGTGAGGCTGGTCGAGGGGCTCCCCGGCCTCTGGTTGGGAAACTGGGCGGTAAGTTGGTCGATCGCTTTTCCGACGGTGCTGGTCGTGGCCCCCTGGCCCGGAGGATCGTGGCCCGGCTGGTATCGCAGGGTAAAGCGTCCCGAGCCAGCGCCTGCAAACGGGCGATGTCCGGCTGCAGAAGCGCCGGATTGGCGGCTTCGATCCGTTCAGTCGGCCAGTCCACCAGCGCAGCTGAAGCAATGCTGCAACCGTCTTTGGCGGAAACCGCAGGCGAACCGTGCGGGCAGGATTGCCCGCGACGATGGTATAGGGGGCCACATCGCGTGAAACGATGGCCCCGGCCCCGACGATCGCCCCGTCGCCGACCGTTACGCCGGGCAGGATCAAGGCATAGTGACAAATCCTGACATCATTGCCGATGGCCGTATCGGGCAGGCCAATGGGGCCATCCTTGAAGGCCTCGTGCTGTGACGGGTCGAAGACCTGGAAAGGACAGGTCGTGAGGCCCGCCATGTCATGGTTGGCCGAGGCGGTGATGAAGCGGTCGCCGTGGGCAATCTGGCAGAAGCGGCCGATCACCAGCCGTTCCGGCGCGCCGGGGCACAGTTAGGGGGCCAGCCGCGCGGCCCAGTCGGACGGCGGGTCGAAGTCGTTGGCATAGGTGAAATCGCCCACGGTGATGTTCGGGTGGTCGATGACCCGGGCCAAATGGACCGTGTTGGGGTGCGTGCTGCCATCGCCAAGGCAGAGCGGATGCGTCCGCAGCGGATCGAGGGGCATGGAAGGACCTTTCGGTGAAGCGGTTCAGGGCGAAACGGTTCAGCGGGTCAGGTCCATCGGTTCCTCCATCCAGCATAAGTAGTGTAGCAGCCGGACCAGCAAAAAAGAGGCGGGCGCCCCTGTGGAGGAGAAGCGCCCGCCAAAGTCCGGCCGAGGAAGGGTTGTTCCCGGCCAGGGTCGTCTCAGATCGTGCCGGCCGCCATTTCCTTGGCGATGTGATCGGCCTGGCGGATCGCCAGCGCCACGATGGTCAGCGTCGGGTTTTCCGCCGCCCCCGTCGTGAACTGCGAGCCGTCCGAGATGAAGAGGTTCGCGATGTCATGCGTCTGGCCCCACTTGTTGCAGACCCCATCCTCGGGCCGCTCGGACATCCGGTTGGTGCCGAGGTTGTGGGTCGAGGGATAGGGCGGAGTCGGGAAGGCGCGGGTGGCCCCCACGGCCTCGTAGATCGCGACACCCTGCTTGTAGGCATGGTTGCGCATCGCCACGTCGTTCGGGTGGTCGTCGAAGTGGACGTTGGCAACTGGCAGGCCGTACTGGTCCTTGGTTTCCGACAGGGTGACCCGGTTCGTGGCTTGCGGCATGTCCTCGCCCACGATCCACATGCCGGCCATGTTCTCGTAGTGATCCAGCGCAGTGGTGAAACTGCGGCCCCAGCCGCCGGGGTTAAGGAAGGCCGCCATGAACGGCAGGCCCAGGGACAGCGTCTCCAACTCGTACCCGCCGACGAAACCGCGGCTTGGGTCGTGGCGCGCCTCGTCCTGGACGATCCCCGCCATCGTGGTGCCGCGCCACATGCGGACCGGCTTGTCGAAGATCGCATAGACCGAGCCGGTCGTGTGGCGCATGTAGTTGCGGCCCACCTGGTCGGACGAGTTGGCCAGCCCGTTCGGGAACATCGAGCTGGCCGAGTTCAGCAGCAGGCGCGGGGACTCGAACGTGTTCCCGGCGACGCACACGATCCGCGCCTTCTGCATCTGAAGATTGCCGTCCTTGTCGAAGTATTCGACGCCCGTGACTTTGCCGGTGTCGTCGTGCAGAATCCGCGCCGCGTGGCTCCGTTCGCGCACCTCAAGATTGCCCGTCGCCTCGCCCGCCGGAATGTCGGTATAGGCGGCCGACCACTTCGCGCCCCATTTGCAGCCCTGAAAGCAGAAGCCGGTCTGCTGGCAGGCCATTCGGCCGTCATAGTCGGTGGAGTTGATCGCCATGCGGCCGGTATGGACTTCCTTGTAGCCCAGCGCCTTGGCACCCTTTTCGAAGACGAGATAGTTGTTGTTCCCCGGCAGGCCCGCGCGGTCGCCGGTGCGGGTCACGCCCAGCTTGGTTTCGGCCTTGTCATACCAGGGCGCCATTTCGGCCGCGTCGATCGGCCAGTCCAGAAGGCTGGCCCCTTCGACCGCGCCATAGGTCGTCAGCGCCTTCCATTCATGGTCCTGGAACCGGATGGACGCACCGGCCCAGTGGGTCGTGGTGCCGCCGACGGCCTTGACGATCCAGGCCGGCAGGCCGGAAAAGTCCTTGGCCACCCGCCAGGTACCGCTGGTGGTGCGGGCATCCAGCCAGGCCAGCTGGGTGAAGCTTTCCCATTCGTCGTTGACATAGTCCTCGGGCAGGTAGCGCCCGCCGGCTTCCAGAGCCACGACCTTGACGCCCTTTTGCGCCAGTTCGTTCGCAAGCACCCCGCCGCCCGCGCCGGTGCCGATGATGACAACGACCGAGTCGTCGTTCAGGTCGAATTTCGCAACCATGGTGACGGCCCTCCCCTACAGCCAGTCGATGTCGTTGAAGCCGCGCTCGATGTAGCCGCCCTGAGAGAAGCTTTCCCCCTGGTAGCCGAAGATCGGCCAGACCTCTTTCTGGTTATAAAGCCCGGTCACCAACCCTGAGCGGATGGTCTGGAAGAAGGGCGTCGTCTCCATCGCCTGCAGCAGCTTGACCCGGTCTTCCTCCCAGCCAACCGAGACATAGTTGGCATGGCCGGCAGCCTGCGCGGCGCTGTCGAGAGCCGCGACCCCTTCGGCGACCATCGCCTTCATGTCCTCGCTGTCATAGCCCTTGACGGCCACGGCGTAGTACTGGTCCGGCACCTGGTCGTGCGGATAGATGTCGCGCGCCATCTGCAGAAGCGTGGCCATCTGTTCCGGCGTGATCGCGGTCACCTCGACCGCCCAAGCGGCGTTCGGGGCGGCGATGAAGCCCGCGCCGGTGATGGCAAGTGCCCCCGCGGCGGACAGGCTGCGCGACAGAAGCTGCCGCCGCGTCAACCCCCTCAGGTCATGTTTTGTCATAGGTTCCTCCCTTGCTTTCTGGCTGGGTCCGACCGCCTCCCCTCCCTCAGAGGTAGCGGCCGCCGCGTTCAAGGACCTCGATCTGATAGCCGTCGGGGTCCGCGATGAAAAAGAAGCGGGCGATGACGCTGCCCGCCGGGGCGAAGTCGACGATCTTGCGGGGGGCAAGGCCCGCCGCCGTCAGCCGCGCATGTTCGGCCGCGACATCGGCGACGCTGACGGCCAGGTGACCGTAGCCGTCGCCAAGGGCATAGGGATCGGTCCGGCCCTTGTTGATGGTCAGCTCGACCTCGAAGCTCGATTCTGCGTTCGACAGGTAGACCAGCGTGAAGGTCTCGAAATCCAGTCGCTCGGCAACCTTGAGGCCAAAGGCCGTGTCGTAGAACGCCAGCGACCGCGCCTCGTCCAGGACGCGGATCATCGAGTGGATTGCCTTCGCCATTCCTTACCCCATCAACAGCTGATATTGGTAAGGTTAGTGGACCACTTTCCGGCCTTGGTAGTAGCGGACTACTACAGCCGCATTTTTCTATTCCGCCGCGTAGCGGTTTTGCTGCGGCACCTGCTCCAGCTCTCCCAGGTGGATCGTGCAAGCGCACCGGAGAAGCGAGGTGAAGTTGGACGCCTCGCCATGCTGCTGCAGCACTTCGGAATGAAGCTTGGACAGGAAGGCGGGCGTGGAGCTACCCTCCTTCTCCGCCATCTGGTCCAGAATGCCCCAGAAGGCGCGTTCCAGCCGGATCGAGGTCGATTGCCCATTGAGCCGCAAGCGGCGGGTGACATATTCATAGCGGGCCGGGTCCTGCCCGGCGAACATCTGACACATCGCTGGCCTCCCCCATGTGGTCAGGCGGTCAGTGTGGGACGCCGCGCGAGCCATGTCAAATCACGCATCGTCGCATGCAAAAGGGGCCGCCCTTCGGGCGGCCCCATGTTTCGGGTCGGGCGAACCACCCGCCTTGCAGCCGGATCAGGCGATGATCTTCGAGACGACGCCTGCGCCGCCCCGAGTGTCAAAATCATCAAGCGATGATTTTGGACACGACCCCCGCCCCAACCGTGCGGCCGCCTTCGCGGATGGCGAAGCGGAGCTTCTCTTCCATCGCGATCGGGGCGATCAGTTCCACCACGAACTTCAGGTTGTCGCCCGGCATCACCATCTCGGTGCCTTCCGGCAGCTGCACGGTCCCGGTC
>JALOTD010000092.1 GCA_025458105.1 Tabrizicola sp.
CGCTTGACGGCGCCGTTGATGATGGTGCCCTTGCGGTCCTTGAATTCCTCGAACTGGCGGTCACGTTCGGCTTCGCGGACCTTCTGCAGGATCACCTGCTTGGCCGATTGCGCGGCGATGCGGCCCAGGTCCACCGGGGGAACGTCGTCCACGATCTCATCCCCGATCTGGGGATCGGCGAGGTAGGACTTGGCCTGCTTCACGGTGATCTGCGCGTGGTGGTTTTCGATCAGGTCGTCTTCGGTGACCGTGCGGACGCGGGTAAAGGACGCACGGCCGGTCTTCCGGTCGATCTTGACGCGGATGTCCATCTCGGCCCCGTAGCGCGACTTGGCGGCGCGGGCGAGGCTGTCCTCCATCGCCTGGATCACCAGATCCGGGTCGATCATCTTTTCGCGGGCCACGGCTTCGGCGGTCTGCAGAAGCTCCAGCTGGTTGGCGGAGGTGATTGCCATGGGTCCTACTCCCTAGTTTCTCAGTGGTCGCGTGATTAACGAGGAAAACCGGTTCCCACTTTTCCTCATCACGCTTCAGTGTTTCGTCTCTGGGGCAGGCTCTTCGTCCTCGTCCCCGTCAATTTCCTCGATCTCGTCAAACTGGCCGTCGGTGGGCTCGGCCACCTTCTTCTGGCGCAGCATCTCGGCGATCAGCGCGTCGGTCAGGATCAGCTTGGCATCGGACAGCCAGTCGAACTGCAGGCCGATGGTCACGTCCTCGCCGCCTTCAGTGATAGTGATGAGAACCTCGTCCCCCTCGACCCCCGCCAGATCGCCCTTGAAGCGGCGGCGGCCGTCGATGAGTTCGGTCGTCTCGACCCTAGCCTCCCACCCCTTCCACATCTCGAAATCCTTCAGGCGCGTCAGCGGACGGTCGATGCCGGGGGAGGAGACTTCGAGGACGTAGTTGTCCTCAAGCGGGTCCTCGACGTCCAGCACGGCGGACACGGCGGTGGAGATGTCGCCGCATTCATCCACGCCGATGCCGCCCGCGTCTTGCCGCCCATCAGCCGCAGGCGGATGAGTTCGAAACCCAGGCCTTCGATCACCGGCTGGACGATGTCGGCCAGGCGGCGGTCGATGGCGGTTTTAGCGACAAGATCGGTCATCAGGTTCCAGAAACAAAAAAGCGGACCCAGCGGCCCGCCCGTGACTTTCGGTAGCTTCAGGTTTGGACCCCAAAGCAGCTGTTGCCGGGGATATAGGCCGCCGCGACCGAGTCTGCAAGGGAAACCGTCAGAGGCGGCGGAAGACCATCACCAGGCCGCGGTCGTCTTTGTGTGGGTGGTCCGCGCCTTCATAGATCGGGATGTCGCGCCAGACGACCGGGGTGATCCGGCCACGCGCAACCAGGCGCGCAAGTTCCGACCCAAAGCCCGCCCCATCCAGGACCGGGCCGATGGTGCCACAGGCAAAAACCGCGCCCGGTCGGGTGATGCGCAGCAGTTCGGGAAAGCACTCTGGCCCGACATGGCCATGGGTGAATGTGCCGCAGCTGATTACCGCGTCATAGCTGGCGTCGCGGATCGACAAGGACCCCGTCAGATCGCCCTGCATCAGGGTGCGGTACAACCCCTTGGGCCGCGCGATCTCCAACATTTCAGGCGTGATGTCCAGCGCATCGACCGTCAGCCCGCGCAGGTTCTCGGCCACCAGCCCGGTGCCCGCGCCGATGTCCAGGATCTCGGCGCCCTTGGCGATCTCGCCTTTCAGGATCGCCGCAATCTCACGCGGGGCGATGTAGCCCCAGGCCGCCCCAAAGCTTTCATCGTAGGTCGGCGCCCAGTCACCATACATCTTGCGCGCATCGTCGGGTCCGTTGATCTGATAGGCTTGGTCAAGATCATAGCGGTCATCGGTCATCGGAAGTCCTCCTGAACTGCCGCAGTCATGCCGCGCTGGTATCACAAGCGGATGACGTTCACGTGTCTCGGGAACCCGTTTCCGCCCAAGCGGTTGCCGTCCATTGAAGGGGTCGGCGCAAGCTGCAATAGTTCCCGCACGCGCTGCCAAGAAGGGGTTTTCGAGTGCTCGACAGTCGCCGGACGCTGCGGCTCTGCGGGGCTGTTGTCGCGGTCCTTCTGGGCCTTGCAGCGACGTCTGCCCCTGCGTTGGACCGCGTCGACATTGTCGTGGCAGATGGTGTCGAAGACCTGACCGAGATCGTCGAAAACGCCTCTCTGGTCCGTTCATTGCAAGCGCAAGGGCAAACAAACCCCCAGGACTTTCTGGCAGCCGCGCGAGCAGATTACGGGCGCATACTGGCGGCGCTTTATGCGCAGGGCCACTATTCTGTGGACATCCGGATTCTGGTCGACGGTCGAGAGGCGGCGTCAATCGCCCCGCTTGAGACGCCGGCAACGATTCGCACCATTTCAATCAGCGTCGACCCAGGCCCGCCCTTCCGGTTTGGGACCGCCCAAGTGGTGCCGCTGCCGCCAGAGACCAGTCTTCCGTCAGCCTTCCGCACTGGCAAACCAGCGGGCAGCGGCGCCGTCACCGATGCCGTCGCTGTTTCCATTCGCGCTTGGCGCGATGTGGGTCACGCAAAGGCCGCCGTCGGCCGGGAAGACGTAATTGCCGATCATGCACGCGCGGTGCTGGATGCCTCTGTTGGTATCGACCCTGGCCCCAGACTGCGCTTCGGCCCCCTGACGGTGACGGGCGAACAGCGCATGCGCGAGCAGCGCATCCGCAAGATCGCGGGTCTGCCCGTGGGCGAGACCTTCAGCGAAGCCGAATTGCGTCGGGTCGAAACCCGGTTGCGGCGTACTGGCATCTTCAGTTCGGTCACTCTGGTTGAAGATGAGGCGATTACCGCGCCCGATCTCTTGGGCATCACAGCCGAGGTCGCGGAACAGAAGCCGCGCCGCTATTCCCTTGGGGCCGAGATCGCTAGCCTCGATGGCCTCTCGCTGACCGGGTCCTGGCTGCACCGCAATCTTCTGGGCGGGGGTGAACGGCTGGAAGTGGCCGGGTCGATCACCAACATCGGCTCGGGTGAAAGCGGGGTCGACTATTCTCTCGGCGTGACTCTCGACCGTCCCGCCACGCTGACCCCGGATACGACGGCCGGACTTGTCCTGAGGTATGAACACCTGGACGAGATCGACTACTCCGCCGACACCGTCGAATTCGGTGTTGCCTTCTCGCACGTCTTTTCCGACAGCCTGACCGCGCGGGCGGGACTGACCTATTCCTATCAGAACGGCAGCGATCCCGGCGGCGATTTCCGCTTCCGCAACCTGTCGCTGCCCCTGGGTCTGACCTGGGACAAGCGCGACATTGCCACCAATCCGACACGCGGCTTCTATCTGGACGCCACCCTGAAACCTTTCCTGGGCTTCGGAACCACCGGCTCGGGCGTGCGTGCCACGGTGGACGGTCGCGCCTATCGCAGTCTGGGAGTGCCTGGTCGCTTCGTCGTCGCGGCCCGGCTGCAGGGCGGCGCAATCTATGGCCCGACGCTTCTGGAAACTCCGCGGGACGAGCTGTTCTTTTCCGGCGGCGGCGGGACCGTGCGGGGCCAGCCCTACCGCTCGCTTGGCATCCCTGTCACCCGCGGCTTTGGGCCAGAGTTCATGATCGGCGGACAGTTCTTTCTGGCCGGGTCGCTGGAGCTGCGCGCCAAGGTGACAGACCGGATCGGGATCGTGGGCTTCGTCGATGCGGGCAGCATCGGGCTTGACGGCGTTCTGGACGGCGCTGCAGACAGCCATGCGGGTGCTGGCCTTGGCCTGCGCTATGACACAGGCATCGGTCCGCTCCGCCTTGACATCGCGGCACCGATCAGCGGCACAACCGGCGACGGCGTGCAGATCTACATCGGCCTTGGGCAGGCCTTCTGATGCGCGCTGCCCTGATCCTCGTCCTGACCGCCGCCCCCGCCTTCGCCCAGGAAGACGACCGTGACTTCCTGACGGCGTTCCTGGAGGACAACCTCTCGGACGCCGGACGGCAGGTGACGGTCACCGGCTTCACCGGCGCGCTCTCGTCCCAGGCCACGATCCAGCAACTGACCATCGCCGACGACACCGGCGTCTGGCTGACCATCAACGGCATCACCCTGGACTGGAGCCGGTCGGCCCTTCTGTCGGGCGAGGTCAACGTCTCAGAGCTGTCCGCCGACGAAATCCTGCTGTCCCGTCTGCCCACAGTGCCTGCTTCCGATCTCCCTGCGCCTGAAGCGAGCGGCTTCAGCCTGCCCGACCTGCCGGTCTCGATCGCCATCGACCGGGTTGCCGCCGACCGCATCGTCCTTGATCCATCCGTCCTGGGCCAGGCCGTCGAAGGCAGCCTGTCCGCCGCCCTGACCCTGGCCGACGGCGACGGCACCGCGAACCTGGACCTCTTGCGAACAGGGGTTGGGCCAAAGGGCCAGATCATTCTCGACGCCAGCTATTCCAACGTGTCCCGTCAACTGCAATTCGACCTTTCTGCCACCGAAGATGCCGGTGGCCTCGTCGTCACGCTTCTCGACATTCCCCGATCTGCGCCTTGCCACCGATGGACAGGACCGGCTGGCAGGGACTGTTACCCTGCGGCGGGACAATCAGGACGGTTATCGCCTCCTGGCCGATGTGGCCGGGAACTTCGCGCCCATCCTTCTGCCCGCCTATGTCGATTTCTTCGGTGACCGGGTCGCGCTGACCTTGGATGCCCGGCGGGACAGCCTGGGGCAGGTCACCCTTGATGCCTTCGATCTGAGCGCTTCGACATGACGGGCAGTCTTGCCGACCCCGATGGCTCGCCTGTGCTTCTTCCGTTCGGAGACACCCCCACCCGTGTTGACCGTGCCGATCTGGCCCTGTCGCTTGACAGCCGCGACGGCACCGGGTGGCGGGCAGATGTTACCCTTGCCGGGCTCGACCGACCCGATCTGACCGCCGACCGGCTGACGCTGGCGGGGTCCGGTAGGCTCGGGCGCACACCTGCCGGTACCAGTTTCGGCGGCACCCTGACCGGAGAGGCGACCGGACTTGTGCCCGCCGACCCTGCTGTTGCAAGCGCGCTTGGCACAGCCCTGCAAGGCGGTCTGCGCTTTCAGGTGCTGGAAGGCAGCCCCCTGCGCCTGTCCAACCTGCGCCTTGATGGTCAGGACCTGCAGGCGCGCGGAGCCTTGTCGATTGACGGGCTTGAAGGCGGCCTTCTCACCTCGGGCACGATTGAGGCGACAACGACCGACCTCTCCCGCTTTTCGGGCCTGGCCGGGCGACAGCTGGCTGGCAGCGGCACGGTGCGGCTTGAGGGATCGGTGGGCCTCTTGTCCGGCACGATAGACGGCGAGGCACAGGTTCTCGCGACCGACCTGCAACTGGGAATAGCGCAGCTTGACCGGCTCCTCTCTGGCCCGTCCGCCCTGCGCCTCTCGCTCCTCCGCGACGAAACCGGAACCCGCATCCGCAGCCTGGACCTGACCGCCGCCTCGCTGACAGCCACCGCAAGCGGCACCCTTGCCACAGACGGTTCGGCGCTGGATGGCGAGATTGCCATCACCGATCTCTCGGATCTGGGCCCACCCTATTCCGGCAGCATCGATCTGACCGCCGCTTTCTCTGGCACACCGGAAGACGGCCAGTTGGCTCTTCTTGGAACCGGGCGCGCCTTGCGGGTCGGCAGCGCCGAGGCTGACCGCCTTCTTGCCGGAACCAGCGCAATCGAGGCCAGCTTGCGGCTGCAAAACGGCACTCTGCAGCTGGACCAGGGCCGCATCGCCAACCCGCAGCTGACCCTTACCGTGCAGGGCGCGGTGGACGGGCTGCGGCGCGTTCTAGACATCGACGCGCGGCTTGCGAACCTCGGCCTCCTGATCCCCGACCTCAGCGGCGCGCTGGTGCTGGACGGGACCGCCGTACAGGACCAGTCGGGATATGTTCTGGACATTGCGGGTCAGGGGCCAGGGCAGATTCAGGGCCGGGTGCAGGGTAGGCTGGCATCCGACTTGACCTCGGCCAACCTCTCGCTGACAGGCACGGGCCGCGCAGCGCTGGCCAATCTCTTCATTTCGCCCCGGGCCTTGGATGGGTCAACCCGCTTTGACCTTGCCCTGCGGGGGCCGCTGCGCCTGGCGTCGCTATCAGGTCGCGTGACCCTTTCCGATGGACGGCTGACCGATCCCGGTACCGGGCTTTCGCTGGAAGGGATCGAAGCCCTTGCCAACCTGCAAGGCGGACAGGCGCAAGTGTCGTCCACCATGCGGCTGTCGACCGGCGGGCTGATCCGCGTTGACGGTCCCGTTGCCCTGACCCCGCCCTTTGCGGCACAATTGACCCTTGGCCTTGATCGTCTGCGCATCATCGACCCGGAACTGTACGAGGCGCTGGTCGCCGGACAACTCAGCGTCTCCGGTCCGCTCGCAGGCGGGGCGACGATTGCCGGAAACCTGACCCTGACCGAGGCTGAGCTTCGCGTACCCGACACAGGCTTTTCCAATGCAGCTGCACTTCTGGATATCACGCATGTCAACGAACCCAGCCCGGTCCGCGAAACCAGGGCAAAAGCCGGGCTTCTGGGGTCGGCGGCGGGGGGCGGGCGAGGGGCGGGCGGCGCAGGGATCTTCGGGCTTGATCTGACGATCACGGCCCCCAGTCAGATCTTCGTGCGCGGCCGCGGCATCGACGCCGAGCTGGGCGGATCGCTGCAACTGCGCGGCACGACTGCCACCATCGTGCCGTCGGGTGCGTTCAACTTGATCCGTGGGCGGCTGGACATTCTGGGCCAGAGACTGGTCCTGTCCACCGCCGATCTGGTTCTGGAAGGCAGCTTTGTGCCGATGCTCCTGGTCGTGGCACAGACCGAAAGCGACGGTGTGCTTAGTTCGGTGGTGATCGAAGGCCCGGCGGACGATCCTGAAGTGCGTTTTGCATCCGTCCCCGACTTGCCGCAGGAAGAGGTTTTGGCGCGGCTCTTGTTCGGGCGCGAACTCTCCAGCCTGTCGGCCCTGCAAGCCGCGCAACTCGCGAATGCCGTTGCCGTTCTGGCCGGACGCGGCGGCGAAGGCATCGTAGGACGCTTGCGCAAAGGCTTTGGGCTGGATGACCTGGATCTGACGACGTCCGAGGATGGCGGTACGGCCCTGACGGCGGGCAAATACCTCAGCGACAATCTGTACACAGAGATCGAAGTCGAACAGGGCGGGAAAAGCCGGGTCAGCCTGAACCTTGATCTGCGCGATGGGGTCACCGTCCGGGGGCAGGTCAGTGCGGATGGGGAAAGCGGCCTGGGCATCTTCCTGGAACGCGACTACTAGGTGCGGTCCATGGTCCGAATGCTGGACGGCAAAAGCTTAACAAGGACTGAATCTCCACAGACAAGCCTTTGATATCACAGGATAAGGCCTAGGTGTCCACGCGTGGACAGGTCAGTCGACCACCTGCTCGGTCTCGATGAATCCGATCGCCCCGCTGGTCAGCTGCTTGGACTTACGGACCGTCTTTCCCTCAATCCAGAACTCGTTCGTGATCGTGCCCCCCTGCCGGGCGCAGACCTCGGCCACGCGGGTCGTCCGGTGCTGCTTCTGGAAGACCTCGATCATCTCCGGTCCCACGACCTTCACCGCGCAGTCATAGGTCCGCCGCGTCGTCGCGTCGTCAGCCCCCAGGAAGAAGTAGACCCGCTGATGCGTCCCCCCGTCCTGCATCAGCTGCGTCAGACTAGGCGCGTCGGCTGACATCAGGTCTGCCCCAAGCCCGCGAGTCTGAATCAGGATGCCGCTGCGAAAGGTGAAGGTCGTGCCGTCGGTCGTCGACCAGGTCACGATATCGCCCTTCTGGTCGGTGATCGTTACCAGGGCATCCGCGCCCCGGGTCGGGATGGTGACCCGCAGAATGGGCATCGCATAGGCCTCGATCGCCTCACGCGTGACCGGCGCCGCAGCCTGGGCCGTCGCCCCCGATCGCTTTGCCTTCGCCTTAGCAATCGTTGCCTTTGCGACAGTGCCGACCATGGTTCCGATCGGGTTCACTTCGACCTTTTCGCTGCCGCAGGCCGCCAGAAGGGCGAGCACCGCCAGCCCAGCCGTCAACCGTCCCATTCCCATCAACGCCACACCCGGCCCCATTCCGGATCCAGGGCGTCTGTGTGGTAGTCGCGGATCGAGTCGTAGATCCGACCGTCCACATCAACCCGTGCACCGCTATCGCCGTTGGACTGCCGCAGCGTGGCACCGATCGAGTTCCGGGTTTGATTGCCCATCGCCCAGTTCAGCGGGATCGAGAACCGGACGCCCTTGTCAAACCCGCCGTTGCCATAGTCCTCGTCGCTGGCATCGGTCACGGTCGCAAAGGCCCCGATCCGCCAGCCATTCACGAAGATCCGGTCAAGCGAAACCGTCGCGCCGACATCTCCGGCCAGGTATTTGCCAACATCAAGCTGCCCGACAAAACCATTGCCAAAGTCATAGTAGGCCGACACATGCCCGGTCACGACGTCATAGTCGTATTCATCAAAGCCCAGGCCGCCGTCCGTATCGCGTTGTTTAGTATAGTTGACTTCGGCGCCCAGGGCCAAGCGGCTGTCGACCGGTTTCCACAACACCTCACCCGACACACCTGCATGCATCCGCTCAAGATAGCCGAACGTGACGCGGGAATAGACATCCTCGGCAGGACGGGCGTACCAGGCGAGGGTGAGGCTTTCCAAGGCCGGATCGCCGAACTTGTTGTAGCGTGACCTGTCCGACCGGACAGGCTGAAGCACCGACGTCGAGGGATTGCCCGACCGGTCGATGTTGCCGAAAGCGCGGCCATAGATCGAACCGGACAAAACCAGTCCTGGCTGGATGTCGTAAGAAGCCGAAAGCCGCAGACCTGCCTCACCTTTCAGCGGCTCGGTCAGGCGGAAGGTTGGCTTCAGGCTCCATCGAAACTTCGGGTATAGGTCGTCATCCCCGACCGAAGGTGATGGCCAAGGGCCGGCATCGGCGATCGTCACCCGTTGGCGCAACAGGGACGCGTTGTCAGCCGCAAACTCCAGCTGTTCCAGATCGCTGCGGCGGATCGTGACTTTCGATGCGCCGATCCCGTTCACCACTGGCACAATTTCGAACACTTCGACCGAGGCGGGCATCACATGGCTCAGTGCCCGCGCCGTCCGACCGATTGCCTGTGACGCGGCATCCAGCCGACCGCTGCGGATGCGGATCTGTACGGTTGTGGCGGTGTAGGCCAGATCCTCGATCCGGATGCCATCCACGGCCAGACGCTTGGCCAGGTTCTTCCGCAGAAGCGGCCCGGCATCGGGTTGCGAGACCCATCCGCCGTCATAGGCATCCGGATCAGAAGCCCGCGACGGGCGTGCCTTGACCGGGACGGGGGCCGCCCCCATCACGCCGCCCGTTGCCCGGGTCTTCGGGTCAAGGATCACGTGAAAGGCCAGGGCCACTTCGGACCCATAAAGCGAATAGGCGCCGAAGCGGAAGTTCGGATTGCGCTGGTATTCCAGACCAAAGTTGAACGGACTGTCGCGCTCGATCAGCCCGCGGGTCTCGTCCTCCAGAAGATAGGCGTCCGACGAATACTCGGCCTTGAAGGTCCAGGTGTCGTTGATCTTGTACTCGATCCCCGCGAAGGGTGCCGCGTCGCCGCGGAACCACTGGTCAGAGTTCAGCTTGCCGGACACGGCGGGGTCGACCGGCGGACGGCTTCCGAACGGCTGCCCGATAGAGCCATCAGTCCCCAGACGACCCCAGCCAAGCCCGGCGGTCACTTTCAGCCGGTCGCCAAAGCCCTTGGTCGCGGCGATATACTCTGACGAAAACAGCCCTTCGCCAGCGAAATCGATCAGGCCGATGGTCAGCGAAGGCAGATACTGGCTTTCCTTCAACACCTGGTAGCGGATGTCGAAACCGCGCGCGTCGAAATCCTCGCTTTCCGCCGGAAAGAGGGTGTTCCAGTCGCGCCAGGTCTGGAAGCGGAACGAAGCCGAAAGACGTTCGGTGATCTGAAAGCTGATCGTGGCCCGCGAGATCGGGCCGACAAGCGCGGTCGAGAAGCTGAAACGTGCGTCGTCCTGTGCTTCGCCCGAGGGCAGGTCGATCAGACCGGTCGCCCCGTTCAGGTTCAGCGATTTCGTCATCTCGGCCTGAGCCACCCCGGATAGAAGGGCAGTCGAAAGGGCAAGAAGGGCAAGCGGTCGACGTGGCAAGGGCAGCATGATGTCCACAATCCAGATATCATCGCAGTCTATGCGAAGAAGTCGCGGACAGGGCAAGGCCTATCGTCTGACCAACCGTCCTATCCACAACATCTGCGACCTTGCGGCCATGGTCGTCAGACCTATTCACCCTCAAGCCTGACGCGCAGTTCACGCAGAACCGAAACCAGCGCACGGACCTTGTCGGCCCCAAGCGATTGCACGACCTCGGCAATCAGGGGAACGACGGTCGCGACAGCCGAATCCCGGGCGGCGCGGCCCGACGGACTGATTGCAACGAACTTCTGCCGTGCGTCCTCCCAGTCAGGGCGAATGTGGACATGACCCGCCCATTCCAGCCGGTTCAGCGTATTGGTCATTGCGCCCCGTGTCACATGGAAGGCCTTGGCAAGCTGGGCCGGAGTCCGTTCGTCGTTGATTCGCGCCAGATGGTTCAGGACGGAAAAGTGCGACAACTCCATCCCCCTGGGCAGTACCTTCGATATGCGGTTGCGGGCCAGCTGGTCAGCCATGAACAGCTCTCCGAACAGGGCAACCGCAATGTCGTCAGTCTTCTCTCCGCTCATGGCCCGACAAAGTCCCGGTCATGGGTCAGCGAGGGGATGCGGTGGCGTGCCTCCTCCACCTTTGCAAGGTCAAGATCAACGAAGGTCACCCCCGGTTCAGTGCCCGCATCCGCCAGAACCTCTCCCCAGGGGGCAACGACCAGCGAATGGCCGTGGGTGCGGCGGCCTTTGCCCTGGGTTTCGGGGTGGAACCCGGTCTGCGCCGGGGCAAGGACATAGCACCCCGTCTCGATCGCGCGTGCGCGCAGCAGGGTCTCCCAATGCGCGGCACCAGTGATGTGGTTGAAGGCCGCCGGAACCGTGATGATCTCTGCCCCGGCCTGCGCCAAACGGCGATACAGTGCCGGAAACCGCACGTCGTAGCAGACGGTCATCCCGACCTTGGCAAAAGGCGTATCGGCCAGCACGGCCCGGGCGCCGGGACGGTAGCCGTCGCTTTCCCGGTAGACCTCGGTCTCTGACACGTTCACGTCGAACATGTGTATCTTGTCATAGCGCGCCTTAACCTCGCCGTCCGGGCCGACAAGAAGGCTTCGGTTAGCAAAGCGCCCGTCCGTATCATGGGTCAAAAGCCCCAGCGAGCCGATCAACAGCCAGACCCCTGCCGACTTTGCCTCGGCCCGCAGCGCAGAAAGTGTCTCGTCCTCGTCCTCATGTTGGAACACGCGGCGCTGGTGCGCCCGGCTGGAGGACAGGCCATTCGTCAGTTCCGGCGTCAGAACGAACCCTGCCCCGCCTGCCGCCGCTTGCCGCAAGAAACCGACTGTGTCCGGCAGGTTCACTGCCGGATCATCCGTCACCGTCAGCTGGACCAGCGCCGCGCGCATCACCTGGCCAGAAGCGGATCAAGCTTGCCCGCGTGATCCAGCGCATGCAGATCGTCCGATCCGCCGACATGGGTGTCACCAATGAATATCTGCGGCACCGTCCGACGCCCCTTCGCACGCTGCACCATCGCCTCGCGCAAAGCTGGGTCACGGCTGACGTCGATCTCGCGGTAAATCACGCCCTTGCGGTCAAGAAGCCGCTTGGCCATGGCACAATAGGGGCAGATCGGGGTGGTATAGATCTCAACCGGTTGCATCGGTACCTCGCTGTCGCGCGGCAGACTATAGGCGTTCAGCCGTCTTTCGCAACGCGCGCAAGACAGAGAACGTCGACCGATCTTGCGCCTGCCTGAAAAAGCGCCTCGGTTGCCGCTGCAAAGGTCGCGCCCGAGGTCATGACATCGTCAATCAGCAGGACGTCGCGGCCCCGCACCACTGCCTCGCGGGGCTTTGGAACGCGAAAGGCATCGGCCAGATTGCGAAACCGGTCGTCGCGGGTGCGGCCCTCTTGCGTGCCGGTTGTACGACAGCGGATCAGCGCGTCGGGGCAGTGATCGAGGCCAGCCAGCCCAGCCAGCGCCTTGGACAGAAGCGCGGCCTGATTGTAGCGCCGCTTGACCAGCCGCAGCCAGTGCAGTGGCACCGGCACGGCCAGCAGTCCCGGCCTTAGCATCGGCTGGGCCGATTTCTTCAGCCAGACAGCGGCCGGCCGGGCCAGATCCATCCGATCACCGTGTTTGAAAGCCAGAATCAAGCTGCGGGCGTTGTCGCGATACATCAGCGCAGCGCGACCCTGACCCCATGGCCGTGCAATGGTCATGCAATCGTCGCAGACTGCCAGCTCGCCCGGATCGGTACCCGGCAGAGGCGTTCCGCATCGATCGCAAACCAGGCCCGCAATGAACGGCGTTTCGAGCCAGCAGTCGGCGCAAAGGCCGAAGTCCGAGGTAACCGGTTCGCCACAGCTGATGCACTGCGGCGGATAAAGAACATGCAGTACGGCTTGCAATCCCACCTTTGCCCCCTAATGTCGCGCCGATGCCGCAGCCGCCCCCTCTGACCGATCGTTCCGCGCTTACCCTGCACCGCGCCCGCGCTTTGGCCCGCCCGGACCATCAGGATGCGCTGTTCCTGCACCAGATCGCACGATCCGATATCGAGGAAAGACTGATTGAGGTTAACAGAACCTTTACAACGCCCGCCGTGGTGACTGGTTTTCCTTCGGTCTGGGCCGATTTTCACGCCAACGCCGCAATCGTGCCCGACGAAGAGATGCTGGGTCTGGCTCCGCAGGCGCATGACCTCGTGATCCATGCAATGGCTTTGCATTGGGCGAATGATCCCGTGGGCCAGCTTGTGCAGTGTCGGCGAGCGCTGAAGCCGGATGGATTGTGCATCGCGGTGTTCCTCGGTGGCGAGACGTTGGGCGAGCTGCGTGTCAGCCTGGCAGAGGCGGAAAGCCTGGTCTCTGGCGGCTTGTCTCCGCGCGTGCTTCCAATGGGTGAGATCCGCGACTTGGGGGCGCTTATGCAGCGGGCAGGTTTTGCCCTGCCTGTCGCCGACAGCGTGTCGCAAGTAGTGGCCTATCGTAGCCTGAGCCGTCTCTTTTCCGACCTTCGCTCCATGGGTGAGACGAATGCCCTGCACGCCCGCCTGCGCAGGTTCAGCACCAAAGCGATGTTTGCCAAGGCGGAGTTGACTTACCGCGATACCTATTCAACCCCGGAAGGCCACTTGAAGGCGACCTTTGCGCTGCAGTTCCTGACCGGTTGGTCCCCCCATGACAGCCAACAATCCCCCCTGCGACCCGGCAGTGCGAAGGCACGTTTGGCCGATGCCCTTGGCGTCCCGGAAACGCCATTGCCCAAGGACAGTTGACCCTGCGCTGCAAGCGGTTATGTCCCGCAGGAGCCATTGGGAACATTCAGATGCTTGACGCCAAAACCCTTCAGGAAAGCGACGCGGCCCTGGTGCGGCCGGGAGAGGGTCGCCTGACCCATGCCCCTTCCGACCATCCGCCGGTTCGCAAGGCAAAGATCGGGGTGCTTCTCGCCAACCTCGGAACGCCGGACAACTACGACTATTGGTCGATGCGGCGCTATCTGAACGAGTTTCTATCCGACAAGCGGGTGGTCGACTACTCCAGCTGGCTCTGGCAGCCGCTCTTGCAACTCGTGATCCTCTCGAAGCGGCCGTTTTCTTCGGGCGCAAACTACAAGCTGATCTGGAATCACGAGCTGAACGAAAGCCCACTGTTGACGATCACCAAAGCTCAGACCGCCGCGATTGCCAAAGTCGTCGCGGACCGGCATGGGGCCGAGGTGATGGTCGACTTCTGCATGCGCTACGGGAACCCGTCGACGGAAAGCCGCGTCCGGGCGATGGTCGAGGCGGGGTGCGAGAAGATCCTGTTCTTCCCGCTTTACCCCCACTACGCCGGGGCGACCTCGGCCACGGCGAACGACCAGTTCTTCCGCGCGCTGATGAAGGAGAAACGGCAGCCCTCGGTCCGCACCGCGCCGGAGTATTTCGAGCACCCCCTCTATATCGACGCGCTCGCCCGGTCGGTCGAGGCGGCTTATGCGAAGCTGGAAAGCCGGCCCGACGTGCTGGTCGCGAGCTACCACGGGATGCCGAAGCGGTACCTGATGGAGGGCGACCCCTATCACTGCCAGTGCGCGAAAACCTCGCGGCTGCTGCGAGAGAGGCTAGGGTGGGAGAAGGGGTCAATCGACACGACCTTCCAGTCGGTCTTCGGGCCGGAGGAGTGGCTGCGGCCCTACACGGTCGAGCATGTGGCGGAGCTGGCGAAGCAGGGCAAGAAGCGGATCGCAGTTATGGCCCCCGCCTTTTCAGCGGACTGTATCGAGACGCTGGAAGAGATCAACGGCGAGATCCGGGAGGCCTTTGAACATGCGGGGGGTGAGGAGTTCACCTACATCCCCTGCCTGAACGACGACCCCGCCCATATTCAGGCCCTGGTCGCGGTGATCGAGGAGAACCTGGCCGGGTGGCTGCCCACAGTGGTCTGACCCTGTCCACGCGTGGTCAGGGTGTGTGGTGTTAACACTTTCTCGTACCCGCTGCGCGCTTTGCCCGCACGCGGTCTATCGGGTTTAGGCCACAACGGTCAGATCGTGCGCCTCCCAAAGAGCGGGTGGCTCCAGCTTGCGCACCAGAGCGTCGATGACGGAATTGGGCACGGCGGAAAACCGGTCGTGGTTCTGGCGGTAAAGGACGTCCGGACCTGGCTCAATGTACACGATCTCGATCCGCGCGCCATAGTCGCGCAGGAGACCAAGAACCTTTGCCCTTGTCTGCCGTGTCACATTGGTCGCGTTCCATGCGAAGTCACGCCCAGCGCGCAAATGGACACGCGCGGCTTCATATGCTGCCTGAATGACAGAGCCCTGGGGGTCAGTGGCCTGCATCCCCATTTCTGACCGAAGCCGGTCAAGACTGATGACAGGAAGATCCGGGCGATGCCTGGCTATCCAGCTGTCCTTCCCAGCGCCCGGAAGGCCTGACATGACTGTAACGCGACACCGGTAAGCCTCATGCGCAACGTATTGTGGGTCGCGGTCGGGCGTTTCGAAGAACGCGACCCGGCTTTCGTCATTGGCGAAAGCGTAGGGGCCTTGCAGGCAACCTGCGTCGCCAAAGGACAG
Organism: Tabrizicola sp.; assembly: GCA_025458105.1. Classification (GTDB taxonomy): domain Bacteria; phylum Pseudomonadota; class Alphaproteobacteria; order Rhodobacterales; family Rhodobacteraceae; genus Tabrizicola. The sequence continues at coordinate 15,210 of JALOTD010000092.1, forward strand.
GGCAGAAAGTTCGACTTGTTCCAGGATCCGTGCCTGATCCTGACAAACACGCCCAAGCGCATCCGCCTTTGCATGCAGACATAGATGATCTGGCCGACAACTGTAGGACGTTTCTATGGCCAGTCTCGCTGGATCGGGGCGATCAATGTGCCAGAAGGGAAGCTGATGATGGCGAATGATGCCGCACAATGCTTCACGCCACGCAAATGGCGATCCTGCGTGCCACAAAATCTGACGCGCGATGGCGGCCCCGACCCGGGAATGACCGCGTGAGGAAATCCGCCCGTCATCTTCGTGCACGGTCACGGCTGGTTTTCCCACGTCATGCAGAATCGCAGCCCAGAACAGACTGCTGCGGTGTTCAGCGGGAAGCCCACGCCAGTTCTGGTCGCCAACAAGCGCTTCAACAACCATGCGTGTATGGGTGCCAACATCGCCCTCCGCGTGGTGGATCGGGTCCTGCGGACAGGCATCAAGCGCTGCAAGTTCGGGCCAAAGTGACCAGATCGCTGGCCAGTCAACCTGCCACGCAGGCGCAACCGGCACGAGAGCCAGAAGCCGGGCATGGGTGACGATGCGATTGCCAGATTTAGACATCATAGGCCCCCGGTCGGCCAAGCCGAGGAGCGAAAATGTCTATGCCGTCGTCCAAGCCGTTTGGCAGGATTGGGCGGTCGAGCCAGTGGCCATCTGCAGCCTGGATTGCCTGATGGAAGTCAGCCCGCACGAACTTGAACCGGTCTTGAACCTGAACACCCACTTCCAGCTTAAGGTACAGACCTTCGGCCAGATCGCTGTCTTCGGTCTGACGTGCAACCATCTCGGGACGACTGCCGCTTGCTTCTGCGGCAATGGTCAGCGCGGCGCGCCAATTGGAGGACTTGTAAAGTGAAGGAGCGATCAAGGCGCGGAGATCGTCAACCGAGCCGATCGTTCCCTGAAAGAGGACCGGCACCGGCATGACCGGCAGACCACAAAGGATTTCGCGTCTTGCCGCAGTGCTGAGAAACAGCCCCGAGTCGCGGTCGAGAAGATCGAACTCCATGAAGTAATGCGGCAATCGGTCGTAGAAGACCGTGTGTTTGGCGAACATCCATTCACCGAACATCACGAAGCGATGCCCCAGTACCGCATGGAAGGTTTGCGCATGGGACGCAGCCCAGGTCTTGAAAAGCGCGAAGTGCCGTTCCCGCCAACCACCTGTCAGATAGTGCCCCCTGCTTTGCAGCAGAAGGTTGCCGTCCCTGTCAAACGACAGGGCGGAATTGGCGCCGTCGAGCTTTTCTTCGACGGTCAGGAATTGGCCCGCAAGATCGCGAAGCTGTTTGTTGTCCGCAATATCGCCGGGCTGCAGGCGTGAGCCTTCGACATGCCGCGTCCGCGGGTATTTGAAGAGGTCCATGATTGTCTCATTGTGTCATCAGGCAACAGGAAACCAGCCGACCGAATGGGCCGGGAAGCTTGGTCAACGCTGTGCGCAGAGATTACATGACACGTCCAAATGGGCCTGAGGTTGAGACAGGGCCGTGGAAATAGCCGCATTGCGATAGGAAATCAACGGAATTGCGGGGTGCAGAGAGCGGCCCGCAGATGGCGACCTCAGGCCACCAAATGCAAACGGCGGGCGCTGGGTGCGGCCCGCCGAAGGAATGCGAATTGCAAAGCTGGTCAGATCAGGATGACTTGCGTCCCGACCTTGGCCATTTCGAACAGCTCTTCGATGTGTTCGTTGTACAGGCCCACGCAGCCGTTCGACGATTTGCGGCCGATCTTGCGGGTGTCGTGGGTGCCGTGGATGCGGTAGTAGGTCCAGCTCAGATACAGCGCGCGGGTGCCGAGCGGGTTGTCCTTGGCGCCGCCAGGGACCATGTCCGGCCAATCGGGGTTGCGTTCCTTCATCGATGCGGTCGGACGCCATGGCGGGTTCACGACCTTCTGCACCACCTCGGTCCGGCCGCGGCGGGTAAGGTCTTCGGACAGGGGAACAGAGGTCGGGTAGAGGCGGTAGATCGACTGATCCTCGCTCCAGTAATGCAGGGCGCGGGAGGTCAGGTCGACCAGGATCGCGCCGCCGCGGGTGTTGTCGAAGTAGTCCTGCCACTGCAACATGCGGAAGCTGGAGATATTGTTGCGGACACTGCTGGACACGGGCGGCGTGAACTCGGTCGTGCCGTCCTGCGCAAGGGCGGGGAAAGCGGCAAGCCCGGCAACGCCTGCGGCGGCA
>JALOTD010000093.1 GCA_025458105.1 Tabrizicola sp.
TCAGTCCACCGCCCGCGGGAAAAGGCCACGAGGCCGAAAGATCAGGACAATGAGGAAGGCAATGTGGCCTGCCAGTATCTGCCATTCCGGGTTGATCTGTGCGCCCATGGTCTGGGCGACGCCGATGATCGCCCCGCCCGCCAGCGTACCCCATAGAGAGCCCAGCCCGCCGATGATGACGGCCTGAAAGGCGTAGATCAGCCGGGCGGGGCCGATGGAAGGGTCGAAGTTCGCCCGCATGCCAAGATAGAGTGCGGCAACCGTGACGATCACCATGGAAAGGCCGGTGGCGATGGCGAAGATAGATTTCGGGTTTAGGCCCATCAGGCTGGCGGTCGTCGGGTCGTCGGAAACGGCGCGAAAGGCGCGCCCTAGGGCCGTGGTGTAGAAAATGCGATTGAGCACGAAAATCACCGCCACGGCCGAAGCAAACGTCAAGAGCGGGAGGGTACCGACGGTGACTGGGCCAAGATCGATCGAGGCACTCTCAAGCGCGCCGGAACGAAGGCGCTGACTGTCAGCGGAGAAGGCCTCAAGCATGCCGTTCTGCAAGGCGACCGATAGTCCGAAGGTAACCAGAAGTGGCGGGAGGATGTCCTTGCCCAAAACCTGGTTCAGGACAAAGCGCTGCAACGCCCAACCGACCGCAAACATCAACGGCGCGGCGATCAGGGCAGCAACGAAGGGGTTCAGCCCGAGGGTCCCTGTGATCAGTAGGATGGCAAAGGCCGCGAAGATGATCAGGTCACCGTGGGCAAGGTTTACCAGCCGCATGATCCCGAAGACGAGGCTGAGGCCCGCAGCGAAGAGCGCGTACAGCCCTCCAAGAAGGATGCCCTGGACAAGCGTGTCAAGCCAGATCATTGGGCGTCTCGCGGGTTGGGGCGGCTATCAAATTGAGCGCCTTTCGGCGCAAGCCTTGTGTATCGCCTCTGGCGCGAGGCGCCAACCGGCTCGAGCCTTGGGGACGCGACGCCCCCCACCCCCCCGGGTGTACTTCGCAGGAAGCAAGCCCGGTCATGCGGCTTCCCCGAAATATGCAGCGTGGATGGCCTCGCGGGTCACGTCCGTTGTCGGGGCGGTCAGGGTCACGCGGCCTTCCATCATGCAGTAGACCCGGTTGGACACGGAAAGTGCGCGTGAGATGTCCTGTTCGACAATGATCACGGCGGCGCCTGCCTCACGGATGGCGGGAAGAGCTGCGTAAATGTCGCGGATCACCACAGGCGCCAGACCGAGGCTGATCTCGTCGCAAAGTAGAAGCTCGGGGTTCGACATCAGCGCCCGACCAATGGCGACCATCTGCTGTTGGCCCCCCGAAAGTGCAGTTCCGGGGGAGTGGCGACGCTCCTTCAGGATCGGAAAAAGGGTGTAGATTGCCTCGAGCGTCCAGCGACTCGATCCCTTGCGGACCTGCCCGCCAATCAAGAGGTTTTCCTCGACACTCAGCGACGGGAAGAGCTTGCGTCCTTCGGGCACCATGGCAATCCCTCGTTGCAGGATCTGGTCAGGCTGGAGCGCGCCGATTGCTTCGCCGTTGTGGCGGATCATCTCGGGCGCGTTCCGCAGGACCCCGGTGATCGAGCGCATCAGGGTGGTCTTGCCCGCGCCATTCGCGCCGATGATGGCGACGCATTCGCCGGCATCGACCTGAAGGTCGATGCCGAAAAGGGCCTTGAACTGGCCGTATTGGGCGGTGAGGCCATGGGTGGACAGAAGCGCCATGTCAGACCTCCATCCCTAGATAGATTTCTCGGACCTCTTTCGAGGCCATGATCGCCTCGGGCTCGCCGATGCCGATGACGCGACCGAAATCAAGCACCAGCAGGCGTTCGACCACCGAATTCAGCGCGTGCAGGACATGTTCGATCCAGATGATCGTGACGCCCTTGGCATGCAGGCTCCGGATCGTCGCGACCAGCGCCTGGCATTCACCTTCGGTCAGCCCACCGGCGATTTCGTCGAGGAGAAGGAGTTCCGGCCCCGTGGCCATGGCGCGCGCAAGCTCCAGCCGCTTGCGGTCAAGAAGCGACAGGGTTCCGGCCAGCTGGTTGGCGCGGGCAAGGAGTTCCGTGTCGCGCAGGATGTCCACGCAGGCGTCCTGAACCTCGGCCTCGCGCTTGCCTTGCCCGTAGGCGGCAGCGGTCAGAAGGTTTTCGAACACAGTCAGGCCTTCGAAAGGCTGCGGGATCTGAAAGCTGCGGCCCACGCCCATTCGTACCCGCTCCATCGCCGGGGTCCGGGTCACGTCGCGACCAAGTAGCGTGATCCGCCCGGCGTCAGGCAGGAAGTTGCCAGTGATCAGGTTGAAGAGCGTGGATTTCCCCGCGCCGTTCGGGCCGATAATCCCCAGCGCCTGACCCTTCGGCACCGAAAAGGTCACGTCGTCGGTCACCTTCAAGGCACCGAAGCTTTTCGAGACAGAGGTGAGGGTCAGGACGTCAGACATGCTTTTCCAGCCATGAGTGGTGGCCCCCGGACGATACCGGAGGCCGCGAGCGGATCAGGCCAAGGCTTCCATCGTGCCCGCCGCCGGACGTCGTTCCGGCGCCACTGGCCGCCGACAAGCTGGGTCTTCGTCACGTTGGTCTTGGCGAAATCCGGGATGCCTTCGCCGTTCCAGGCCACCTTGCCGACCATCGTCTCCATGTTCGTCGCGGCAATCGCGGCGGCCACGGCATCGGCGTTCGTCACATCCTCGACCCTGCCCATGACGTTCGACGCCACTTCGAACAGCGAGTGGATAAACCCGATGGGCTGGGTCCATTGCCGCCCGGTCTTGGCGGTGAAGTCCGCCGCCAGGTCGCCCGCCGACTGACCTGTCAGCGAGGACTTGAACGGGTGCTGTGCGGACCACCAGACTTCGCATGACAGGTTGTGGCCAGCCTCGCCCAATGCCTCGACCGATTGCGGGAAGAGGATCGCCTTGGCGACCGAGCAGACCTTGGGGTTGAAGCCCTGCTGCTTGGCCTGGTTCCAGAAGGTGGTGAAGTCGGGCGGGATCACGACGCCGGTCACCAGCTCGCAGCCCGCATCCTTGAAGGCGGTGATCTGGGCGCTGAAATCGTCGCTCAAGTTCTGGTAGCGGCCCGGATCGGTGACGGTATAGCCCTGCGGCGCGTAGCCCGCGGGAAGCCCCAGGTTCGGGTCGCCAAGCGCGTTACCATCGGCATCGTTCGGGAACAGGCCCGCAACCTTCTTGTTGGTGGCGATCTGGTTCCACATGTTCAGGTGGACCGCGATCAGATCTTCCAGCCCCCAGAAATAGTGGAAGGCATAGTTGAAGGGTTTCCAACTGGCCGGGTCGCCGGGATTCCCTTGCTGGCCGATGAACCAGGGCTGCCAAGGCGCCTTGGTCGAGATGACAGGCATCCCTTCCGCCTCACAGGTTGTGGCGACGGGGTTCGTCGTCTCGGGCGTGGAGGCCACGACCATCAGGTTCACTTCGTCATCAACGATCAGCTCCTTGGCCACGGCAGCGGCGCGATTCGGGTCGGACTGGCTGTCCTTGACGATGACTTCGAAGTTCTGGCCGACCTCGGTCGCAAGGAAGGCCTCGATATTGTAGGCATCGCTTTCGGCAAATCCCGCCAGCGGGCCCGACTGCGGGCTGACATAGCCGATGCGGATCTTGGCCCCTTGCGCGATGGCCGGGGCAAACAGTCCCGGTGTGGCCAGGGCAAGGCCGGTCGCGGCGCCGGATTTCAGAAGCTTGCGTCTGGTGATCATTGGTCGTTCCTCCCGTTTTTGTGGGCCGTCAGGCGGGGCATGTCCCGTCGTAGGCCTGTTGCAGCAAATGCCGGATACCCTCCCGGCTGATCGGTCTTGGATTGGCGTAAGGGTTCTTGGTCGCGATCTCGGTCGCGCGGTCGAGGTCGGTTTCCGTAAGGCCAAGGTCAGCCAGACGCAGGGGCGCGCCCACGGACTTGGCAAAGCGCCAGAGGCCCGCCCCAGCCGTGCCGCCAAAGGTATCGGCGATGGGCTGCAAAAGGTCCCCCACGGCGGGTTCATTGTAGGCCGTGGTGTGGGGCAGCAGGACCGCATGCGTCTCGGCATGGGGCAGGCCGAAGCTGCCGCCCAGCACATGGGCCAGTTTGTGGTGCAGCGCCATGGTCACATGGCCTAGCGTCAGCGAGCAGCCCCATGCCGCGAAAAGCGCCTTTGCCCGCGCGTCCCGGTCCTGCGGGTCTTTCGCCAGAGCAGGCAGGGCGTTACGGAAAGCCAGCATCGCCTCGCGGCTGAGGGCCTCGGTCACCGGGTGGCGGTCGGGGGCGTAGAAACCCTCCATCGCGTGAGCTATGGCGTTCAGAGCCGAGGTTACCGTAAGGGCGATCGGCAGGGTCAGCGTCAGATTGACGTCGTAGACCACGACCTCGGGCCGGATGGCGGGGTCGCGGCGGGTGGTTTTCTCGCCGCCTGCCGTTTCGCCCAGGATGTCGGTCATTTCGGACCCGGCGTAGGTGGTGGGGACGACCACCTGATCGGCACCTGTGCGGACGGCGATGGCCTTGCCAAGACCGGTGGTCGAGCCACCGCCAAGCGAGACAACGCAATCGGCCCCCGCAGCACGGAAGGCGGCAATTGCCTGATCGGTCACCTCGACCGGCGTGTGCATGGCTGCCCCGGCGAATACACCTGCCGCTTTGTCGCCAAGTCGCGCAGCCAGCGCCTGCGCTTCGGCCTCTTGATGCGGCGTCGACAGGACCAGCGCGCGAGAGTGACCAAGTCGCGCGACCTCATCGGGTACCTGGGCCAGTGTACCATGTCCAAAGACGACGCGGGTGGTCAGGCCCGGGAATACGAAGGGACGGGTCATCGTGCGGCCCCCATCTTCGGACTATGCCCGGCGGCGAGATCGGCGAGCATGCTGTCCAGCATGGCGATTTCCGCTGCGCCGACCTCATGCCCGCGTCCAGGAAAGACGTCTGTGCGCAGCCGAGCCCCGCCCCGGCCAAGTTCGGCAGCCGCGTCGGCAAAGGCGTGAAGCGGGATCCAAGGGTCGGCGCGTCCGGCCGTAAGGTAGACAGGCAGATCTTCGGTCAGGCTTGTAGGCCGTTCGTCTCCCTGCACACCAACGCGGCAGCCGGTGAAGGCCACCAGCGCGTCACAGCTGTCCTGCCCGGTGAAAGCGTGCTCCAGCGACAGGCAGGCGCCTTGGCTGAACCCTCCCAGCAGGACCGGCTGGCCCACTGCCCGCACCGACTGTAACAGCTCGGCCAGATCGGACAGTGATTGCGCCAGTTCGGCCTGCGTCGCGTTGGAACGAGGATCGACGGCAAGGGCACGATACCAGCACTTGTCGTCAGCCCGGGGTAGGTGGAAGGCAATGTCAGGCGTGGACAGGCGACGGATCACCGCTGCCTCCATCTCTTCGGGGCTTTGGTTCCGGCCATGGACGAAGATGCACTGCACCTTCGCCCGATCCGGCGACGCGCCCAAGACGATGATGTCCACGATCCCCGGCATCAGAAGCTGGCCGGTTCCAGGCCTGCTTCCATCTCGGCCTGCCGGTCGGCAAACCACGGCGGGAAGACGAGCGACTGGCCGATCGCGTCGGCGGGTTCGTCCTTGGCCCAGCCTTCTGGCACGGTCCAGGCAAGTTCGAACAGCGCCCCGCCGGGCGAGCGCATGTACATCGACTTAAAGTACATCCGGTCCTTCTGCTCTGAAACGTCGGTGTAACCCATGCCCTCCAGCCGCGCCTTCAGCGCGATCTGGTTCTCTTCGTTGCCAGTGTTGAAGGCCAGGTGGTGGACCGTGCCCCCCGCCAGCGTCCAGCTGCCCTGCGGGCTGTCGCGGTCGGTGATCAGTTCCACGACCGAATGCAAACCGTTGTTTTCCGGCACGATCCACATGCTGCCTTTGTCATCACTGCCCTCGCGGCGGAACTGCATCCCGATGTCAAGGAACTCCTCCATCGCAGCAGCATCCATCACCGCGACCGCGCCCCCATAGATGCCCTTGATCGCGACCTGTGGGCCGATCCCCTGCGCCTCGTTCACGATGGGCGTGCGAGAGTCATCAGGGTTTTCCACCAACTCGTGCAGAATGCCACAAGGATGGGCGAACAACACGCGCGTCAGGCCGAAGCGGCTACCCTTGGTCGCCGGAATGCCATGCTTGTTCAGCCGGTCGACCCAGAAATCCGCAGCGCCCACTGGGATCGCCTGCATGATCGTGCGGGTCTGGTTCGTGCCACGACGTCCGAAGATGCCGGGTTTCTTGAACGGAAATGTGGTGATGATTGTCGAGGCGTCGCCGTTCTTCGACCCGTAGTACAGGTGATAGACCGGCAGAACGCCATCGAAAAGCACTGTCCGCTTGACCGAGTAAAGCCCCAGCGCCTTGGTATAGAAGTCATAGTCCTCCTGCACGCCATGCGTGCTCATCGTCAGGTGATGGTAGCCGGAAACCAGGGCCATTTGGTTTATCCTTCCTTTGTTGACGCTTGGGCAAAAGGGCCTTCCCGGTCGAGCACCAGCGCGACCTCAAGGGCAAATCCGCTGCCTTTGGGAGTGAAGTCCGAAATCATGCCGGGCCGGGCAGCGAAAAGGGCATCGCGCCCGATGGCCGGATCGGTACCGTCGAAGACGGCCGTCACCAGGCGGCGATAGCCGGGGGCGGTCACCGCAAAATGAATGTGGGCAGGGCGGTCAAGCGCCAGACCGAGACGGCGCGCAAGCGCCCCGACCGGTCCATCATCGGGCAGGGCATATCCGGCCGGACGAACAGTCCAGAAGTGAAATCCGCCGGCCTCGTCAGTCAGGAAGCGGCCACGCAGGTTGAACTCGGGCTGATTATCCGGATCCTGATTTTCGTAGCGACCTTCGCCATTGGCATGCCAGACATCCAGCATTGCCCCCGGCAAGACTTCACCATCGGGCCCTCGGACCGTGCCACTGACAGTCAATCGATGACCCTGCCCATCCCGGCAAAGATCGGCGCCAAGAGCCAGAAGTGGCGCATCCGCCCGGTAGAACGGTCCCGGCAGAGTTGACGGTGTGATCCCCGGCCGATCAGGACAAGCTGCGCTGATTACCCCATCCGAAATGCCGAAGACATCCGCAAGCAGAACCCATTCCTGCCGACGTGTGTCGGTGGCGTACCCAACATCTGTCAGGAACTGGACCAAAGCCTCCAGCTCTTCCGGCGTGGGCCGCAGAGTTGCCAGAACGTCAAAGGCATGCTGCGTGATCAGCCGGACGGCATCGCCCAACCGGCCCGGAGCGGCCGCGGCAAGGCGGCGGCGCAATTCCGCAGCGACGCGCAATTCCTCCAATGATCCCCCCTGTCCGTCCATCCCGTCCTCCCTGACGTAGGACAACGTTAGAGGGGTCGTTAACGCTTGCTAATGCAAAATCTGCAGATCAATATACCAAATCATTATGAAGCTCAGCGAGGCCCATCTGATCCAGCTGTCCGCCGTGGTCGATGCTGGCAGCCTGTCGAAAGGCGCGGCAGCTTTGGGGCTTTCGCAACCGGCACTGTCGCGATCACTGGCGCAGTTGGAGGCGCGCGTCGGCAAGCCGCTGTTCGTTCGTGACCGCAGACCCTTGCAGGCAACTCCGCTGGGCATTCAGCTGGCAGCACATGGACGGCGCATCCTGGTGGAAAGCCGACGGGCGACCGAAGCGGTCGAAAGCCTGTTGCGCGGCACCCGAGGCCTCGTACGCGTGATGGGGGTGCCCTTCTTCATGGATGCGATGATCAGCCGGATCATCGCGGCCTTCCAGAACCAGCATCCGGACGTGAACTTCGAACAAAGCTACGGCAACCTGACCGAGGTCGGCAACGGCCTCCGCGCCGACCAGCTGGACCTTGGCATCGTGCCGCTGGGCCTGTCAGGACAGCCCGAGGGCCTTGCCTTTACCGCCATCTTGTCCGCCCGAAATGTCGTCTGCTGCCGAGTGGGCCATCCGCTGCAATCGACGAAGCGGCTGCTGACGGGCGACTTGGCCAGCTTTCCCTGGGTGGCCCCGCTGCCAGGCTCTCCTCTTCTTGCGGACCTGTTCGCGATCCGATCCTCGCTTGGGACAGCGGATCTGGACATCCGCTATTCCGGCGGTTCGCTTCTGTCAGTCATCAACTACATGTCCGAAACCGACGCGCTGGCAATCATGCCGTTCTCAGTCTGGTTCGCTGATCGCAAATACAACCGAATTGCCGTCCTGCCCGTGGACATCCCGCAACCGCAGCGCAACCTCGGCATCCTGCAACTGGCTGGCCCGGTCAAGAACCCGGCTGCCCTGTCCTTTGCCGATTTTGTCGTACAATCCTTTGCCACCATGCAGCAGCTGATCCTGCGGCACGAGAATGCTGTCGTCTGGCGGCGCTAGGGCACCACGAGTCCATCGGTCAGCCGGGCCGATATGGCTCGGGCGCAGTCCTTCAGCATCTTGAGCCTGCCAGTGATCAGGCTGTCCTCGCTGTGCCGCCCGCTGTAGCCAGATGAGTTGATCGCCGCTACCGCCCTGCCCTGCGCGTCGAAGATCGGCACTGCGATCGAGGCGACACCGTAGTCCAGTTCGTCAATCGAGACGGCATAGCCCTGTTGCCCGATTCGGATCAGGGCCTGGGCCAGCGCCGCCGGGTCAGCTAGCGTGCGGTCCGTAGGGGCTTCAAGCTGTGGTCGGGCCAGATAGGTGGCACGCAGTGATGGTTCGGCGCAGGCCAAAAGCACCTTACCCAATGAGGTTGCATGTGCCGGGTATCGCGTGCCGATCCGGGCCGAGGGGCGCAAGTTCGAGGGCCGCGCGATGGTGGCAACATAGACCACCTGAAACCCGTCCAGCACCGCGACCGACGAGGGGTCGTCGAAGGCCTCGACCAGCCGCTGCACCTCAAGTCCGACCAGATCCTCGATCCGATTCGCGTCGCGATAACCTTGGGCCAGCGACAGGACGCGCGGCCCAAGGCGAAACTTGCGCCCGGTCTGGCGGATATAGCCGACGACCGAAAGGGTATGCAGGCATCGGCGCACCGTGGCCGGGCTGATGCCAGTTAATGCAGCGATTTCCGACAAGTTCATCTCCGGGTGCGCAGCGTCAAAGGCCTCCATGACCGTCATGGCACGGGCAATCGCCGTCACGAATTCCTTGTCGGTTTCGGCAATACCATTGACCACGCTTGACATGCGTGTGCACCCCTCTAGTCTTTTCGCTATACGAATATAGTTTCGCTAGGCGAAACTCAAGCTTGATCTGAGGGAGGATCACATGGCCAAGGAGAAGTCACCGTCCAAGCCGCCGAAGGCGATCAACGGCAATCACCACATCACCGGCGTCACCGCCGATGTGGCGGGCAACGTCGATTTCTGGTCGCGGATCATGGGGCTGAAGTTCATCAAGAAGACGCTGAACTTTGAGACCACCTTCCGCTACCACACCTATTTCTCCGACGCCGAAGGCGCACGCGGGTCTGTCGTGACCTTCCTGGAATTCAACGACGCGCCGAAGGCTCTGCCCGGCAAGGGCAACCATTGGGCCGCGATGCTGCGCGTCCGCTCGAACGAGGCGCTGGACTACTGGCAGGACCGCCTGACCCAGAACGAGATCTTCTCGGAACTGATCCGGCTGAACCCGACCCAGCCGCGCCGCCTCTTGTTCCAGGACCCCGAAGGGCACAACGTCGAACTGATCGCGACCGATGCCAAGGACGCACCCCAGGCGTTCCCGGCCAGCGACATCCCGGCCGAGTTCCGCATCACCGGGATCGAAGGCATCCGGTCCTGCTGCACGCTGGATGACCTAGCCCCTTACGCCCAGCACATGGGCGGGGTGCGCAATGACCAGTACGGCCGGTGGGAGTTCAACGGCGACACCCGCTCGGCCCGCTGGTACACGGCGCCTGTCCCGAACCGCCCCTGGCAGGAATTCGCGGTCGGCGTCTGGCACCATCTGGCCATCGACACCGATGCCGACCTTCACGCCTGGCGCGACTGGGCCAATGCGGGCCCGATCCCGACCACGCCGGTCTATGACCATTACGTCTTCGACAGCGCCTACACGCTGACGCCCGGCGGAGTGATCGAACTGTGCAACGACCGTCCCGGCCTGACCTTCGACCAGAAGCCGGAAGAACTGGGCGAGCGTCTGGCCCTGGCCCCCCGCGTCGAACCCCTGCGGCGGCGGCTTGAGGCGGAACTGACCCCGATCTTCAACCCGCGCAACCCGGACGGGTCGCTGAAATCGGACGCCAAGGCCGCCTCGCGCGCCGCCTGACCGGGTGCGGGCGGGGTGCTCCCCTGCCCGCCCTGTCCCCAAAAGGAGACCATCATGAAGATCGGCCCGGCCTCGGACCGCAAGAGCGGCATTTCCACCTCGACCCCCGACCAGATCGTTGTGCGCGGACATGACCTGTGCACCGATCTGATCGGCAAGGTCAGCTTCACTGCCCATGCCTGGCTCTTGGCGACGGGCGCACTGCCTTCTGCCGCGCAGGCTGCGGCGCTGGACGCCTGTCTGGTGGCGATTGCCGAACATGGCCTTGTGCCCAGCGTGCAGGCCGCGCGGATGACCTATGCGGCGGCCCCCGAAGCCCTGCAGGGCGCGGTCGCGGCGGGGCTTCTGGGCTGCGGATCGGTGATCCTGGGGGCGGCGGAAAACGCCGCACGCTTTCTGGCCGGAATTGCCGAGGGCGACGGCACCATGGAAGACCGCGCCCGCGCAGCAATCACCGCGATGCGGGCCGAGAAGAAGCCGATCCCCGGCTATGGTCACCCGCTGCACAAGGCCGAAGACCCCCGCACCACCCGCCTGCGCGAGGTCGCCGCCGAGACCGGCCAGCTTGGCCGCCACTGGCAGGCCGCTGACCTTGTCGCCCGCCTGATACCTGAAATCACCGGGAAGGACCTGACCCTCAACGTCTCGGGCGCGATCCCGGCGCTGATGCTGGATGCCGGCTATCCGATGCTGGCGATGAAGGGCGTGCCACTTCTGGCGCGCACGGCAAGCCTGATCGCCCACTTGCTAGAGGAACGCACCCGCCCCATCGGCTTTGCCTTGTCCGAGGCGGGTTCGGACTCCATTGGCTACGACGGGGCTTTACCCGCATACGGCCCCCTGGCAGCGAGGGCGGCAGAATGACCTTCTCGCAGGGCCCCCTTTCGGGCATCCGCATCGTCGAGCAAGGCACCTTCATCACCGGCCCTTGCTGCGGGATGATGCTGGCCGACCTTGGCGCGGACGTCATCAAGATCGAGACACCCGGCGGCGGCGACCCGTATCGCGCTTACCAGACCGGGATCTACTCGGCGCATTTCCAGGCCTACAACCGCAACAAGCGGTCCATCGCGCTGGACCTGAAATCAGATGCCGAGCGTCAGGTTCGTGACCGGCTGGTGGGCCAAGCCGATGTCTTCATCCAGAACTTCCGCCCCGGCGCGGCAGAACGGCTGGGCGCGGGACACGAACGGTTGTTGGGTCTGAACCCGCGGCTGGTCTACACCTCGATCTCGGGGTTCGGCGCGACCGGACCCTACGCGGGCCGCCCAACCTATGACAGCGTCGCACAGGCGCTTTCCGGCTTTCTATCGGTGGTGACCGACCCCGACCAGCCGCGCTTTCTGGGCCCGGCACTCGCCGACGCGATCACCGGCATATATGCCGCCTACGGCACGCTTGGCGCGCTGGTCGCACGGGGGCGGACCGGCAAAGGAGCGCATGTCGAAGTGTCGATGATGGAAGCCATGGCGCATTTCGCCATCGAGCCCTTCACCGCGCTTTTCGCGCTTGGCAAAGCCCCCGGCCCGAATGACCGCCCGCGCCTTGCACAAGCGCACATCCTGCGCACCAGGGATGACCGGATGGTGGTGATCCACCTCTCCAGCCTCGACAAGTTCTGGGACGAGCTGGTCGAGGCCTTCGATCACGGGTCGAGCACTTTGATGCGCTGCATGCCGCGCTGGAGGCTATCACCCGCACCAGGACCCGCGCCGAGTGGGTGGCGATCATGGACGCCCGCGACGTGCCCTTTGCCGCCGCAAACTCCATCGCCGAGGCCGCCACCGACCCGCAAGCCCAGGCGCTGGAGCTGATCGTGCCGCTCCTCCGCGACGGCGAGGATGCGGCAAGCCACACGGTGCGCCCGGCAGTCACTCTGGACGGTCGGCGCGAAACCCACGTCCGACCCGCGCCACGCCTGGATGCCGATGGTGCGGCCATCCGCAAGGTGCTGGAGACGGGGATCGGCTGGCCCGACCGCGATGCCACCGACCGTATCACGCGAAACGCCGCCTGACGGCGCAACATTTCAAGGGGAGGGGAGAATGACCAAGATACTCGTGCTTTACTATTCCAGCTGGGGCCATATCGAACAGATGGCCGAGGCCGCCGCCGAAGGCGCACGCAGCGAAGGCGCGTCCGTCGACATCAAGCGCGTCCCCGAACTGGTTCCCGAGGATGTGGCCAAGGCCTCGTACTACAAGCTGGACCAGAAGGCCCCGGTCGCAACGGTGGACGACCTGCCCAAGTACGACGGCATCATCTTTGCCGCGCCGACCCGGTTCGGCATGATGGCTGCCCAGATGAAGAACTTTCTCGATCAGACCGGCGGCCTTTGGTACACCAACGCGCTCGAAGGCAAGGTCGGCACCGTCATGACCTCGACCGCCGCGCAGCATGGCGGGCAGGAAGCCACGATCCTCAGTTTCCACACCGTCCTTCTGCATCACGGCATGGTCGTGACCGGCCTGCCCTACAGCTATGCCGCCCAGAACGGCTCGGAAGAGGTCAAGGGCTGCTCGCCCTATGGCGCTTCGACGATCTCGAATTCGGACGGGTCGCGCCAGCCGTCAAAGATCGAACTGGATGGCGCCCGTTACCAAGCGGCCTATGCCGCCCGCGTTGCTACGGCTTTGGCGGCGGCCAAGTCTGGCTAAGGTCTGGCATCGGTCGGGCAGGCGTGCCGGTCAGGCCGTTCCCTCAAGCCGGGAGCGCGCCTGGGCGGCCGCCGCCCCGATCAGACGGTCGGCGATGATGGCAATCGCTGCCACGGCAAAGCCCGCCACCAGACCGCGTCCGACATCGGCGGTGGCAAGCGCCGCGTAGACCTCTTGCCCCAGGTCGCGGGTGCCGACCAGCGCGGTGATGACCAGCATCGACAGGACCTTGCGCAGGATCTGGCCTTTGGTGCAGCCGCACACAATGCCTGCCTCGACCAGTTCCGCGGGAACCGACCGCAGCCCGTGCGCGGTGTATTTGATGGCTGGGACCACCGCGAACAGAACCACCGCGATCATCGCGCTGAAGTCGCCCACGCGGAACAGCATCACGACCGGGATCAGATAGACAAACGACGGCAGGGTCTGCAGCGTTTCGACGCGGCCAGGATGCCGACCGGCACTCCGATCAGCATCGCGATCACGACCGAAAGCCCGCAAAGATAGACCGTGATCATCGCCTGCTCCCAAAGCCCCGTGGTCGCAATGAAGATCCCGAGGATCAGCACCAAAGCCGCCAGCCGGGCCCCGCCCAGCCGCCCGCCGGCAAGTGTCAGCAGACCCAGAAGCAACGGCCAGGGCACGGCCAGGAAGAAGCGCTTGACCGGCAAAAGCAGCGTTTCCAGAAACCAGACCCGCACCGCCTCCAGCTGATCGAAGTAATTGATATTGATGTGTTCTATCAGGTCTGACCAGAAGACCCGCGTGGTGATCTGCCAATCCTTCGGCCAATCCTGCAGCGCGGGGATCAGATAGCCCAGCCCGCCCGTGACGACCGCCACGATCAGGACCAGCGTCGTTCGGGGATGGCGGCGCCACCAGGTGCCGCGCCGAACCTCGGCGACCGCGACGCGCTCCGACATTGCCTGCCCCAGCCGGTCAAGCACCACTGCCAGCGCAGTGATCGCCAGGCCCGCCTCGATCCCGCCGCCGATGTTCAGCCGCCGCAACGCCTCCAGCACATCAGCGCCGAGCCCCCCCGCCCCGATCATCGAGGCGATGATGACCATGTTCAGCGACAGCATGATGACTTGGTTCACGCCCACCATCAGGTCTGGAAGGGCAACCGGCAGCATCACCTTGCGCATGCGCTGCCCCGGAGTGCAGCCCGCCATGTTGGCGAAATCGAGGATTTCGGACGGAACCGCGCGCAAGGCCACAACCGTCACGCGGACCATCGGCGGCATGGCGTAGATGATCGTGGCCAGCAGCGCCGCCACCGGTCCGAACCCGAACAGGACCAGGATCGGCACCAGGAAGGCAAAGGTCGGGATCGTCTGCATCAGATCCAGGATCGGCGATAGCATCCGCTCCACCCAGGTCCAGCGCCAGGCCGCGATGCCCAGCGCAAGCCCGCCCAGCACGCCCAAGGGAACCGCAATCGCGATCGAGGCCAGCGTGATCATCGCGCTTTCCCACTGGCCGAAGACCGCCAGGTAAACCATCAGCGCCCCGGCCAGCAGCCCAAGCCAGATGTTCCGCGCATAGTGCCCCAGCGCGACAGCGGCGACCGTGACGGCGATCCAGGACAAAGGCGGAATGATCGTCGTCGCCCGACGCCCCCTTCCCTCGGTGATCCCATCGACCAGCAGGACCTTGACCAGGTCGTAAGGTGCCTCGATGACCGCCGCAAAGGCGCGGGTGACCCCCTTCACGCTGACCGGTCCAAGGGCCGCACTCTCCGTCAGCCACTTCATCGCGGCACTCAGCCACCCGGCAAAGGGAACGTGCAGGATCTGCGGAGGCCAATGCAGGTTGGCAGGAACCGTGACCAGGGCTGTCACTGCCAGGGTCGCCGCGGCCAGCACGGCCCAGATACCGCGCCACATTGTCATGCGCGCTTGCCGACCAGGATTGTGATCACCGCCGCCGGGGTGACGTGACCGATAACCTGGCCCTGGCGTTCCACGGCAAACGGCGCGTCGGCGGTGACCACCTGCTCGGCTATGTCCTCGATCCGGGCAGAGGCGGGCAAGGTCCCGGCGACAGCGGTGGGGACGCCGGGCGCGGCGATCCGGCCCAGCGTCACCACCTTGGCCCGCGTGACATGCGCGGTGAAGGCGGCAACGTAATCGTCTGCGGGGGCCAGAACCAGCTCTTCCGGCGTCGCGACCTGGACCACCGCGCCGTCCTTCATGATCGCAATCCGGTCGGCCAATCGGATCGCCTCGTCAAAGTCGTGCGTGATGAAGATGATCGTTTTCTTCAACTGCCGCTGGATGCGCAGGAATTCCTCCTGCATCTCGCGGCGGATCAAAGGATCAAGCGCGCTGAAGGGTTCGTCCAGAAACCACAGGTCCGGTTCCACTGCCAGACTACGGGCAATGCCCACGCGCTGTTGCTGTCCGCCCGACAGCTGGCGCGGATACTTCGCTTCGCGCCCGTCCAGGCCCACCAGCTGGACCACCTCGCGCGCCCGTGCCTCACGCCTTGGGCGGTCGACACCCTGCACCTCCAGCGGAAAGGCCACATTCTCCAGCACTGTCAGATGCGGAAGCAGAGCAAAGTGCTGGAACACCATACCCATCCGGTGCCGTCGGATTTCGATCATCCGGGCAGGGGACGCCTTGAGAAGGTCCTCGCCATCATACAGGATCGCCCCGCCCGTGGGTTCAATCAGCCGAGACAGGCAGCGCACCAGCGTGCTCTTGCCTGACCCCGACAGCCCCATGATGACGAAGATCTCGCCCTCGCCCACCTCCAGGCTGACATCGCGGACGGCGCCGATGTGGTCGGATTGGCGGATCTGGTCCAGTGTCGGCACCTGCCCTCCGGCCAGAAGCCGCTCGGGATGGGGGCCATAGATCTTCCAGACCTGCCGGCAGGCAAGCTTGACGGCACGTTCGGTCATTCTTGGGTCCGGTTATCTTGGGGTGTCATTGGAAATCGAGCGGGCAGTACGGCGGACCGCCCTGCCCTGTCGCGCCTACTCGATCCACTTCGTCCAGCGGGCCTCGTTCGCCGTCATCCATTCATCGACGACATCTTCGATCGACATGCCGTCGACGTCGACCTTGCCGACCATCGCCCCCATTTCGTCATTGGTCAGCTGAAAGGCCTTGATCGCCTTGGCCGCTCCCGGCCACTTGCCCTCCAGCCCGGCCCAACCCGCCTTGAAGATGCCACCCGTGGGCTTGCCACAATCATAGGCCAGGTCGGGATTCACCCCCGTGGCCGGGTCGTTGTAGCACTCAGCCGAATAGGGCGGGAACTCGACCCACTCGCCTTCGTATTTGATCGGAGCCCAGTGCGGCGCATAGATCCACAGAAGGATCGGGTCCTGCCGCTGATAGGCCGCTTCCAGTTCGGCAAACATCGCGGCATCGGTGCCGGCGTGGATCACCTCGTAGTTCAAGCCCAACGCCGCGACGCGCTCTTCGTCATAACCGCCCCAGGTGACCGGCCCGCCCAGGTACCGCCCCTTCGGAGCAGTCTCGGGTGTGGCAAACAGTTCCGCACAATCGTTCAGCGCCTGCCAGTCGGGCAGACCGGGGCACTTTTCCTTCATATACAGCGGATACCACCACTCTTCCTTGGCCTGCATCCCGGTCTCGCCGAAGCTGACCGTGTTGCCGGTGGCGAGAGAGGCCTCCATCGCCTCGGCCGCCGTGGTCGCCCAAAGCTCCATGGCGACATGCAGGTCGCCCGATTCCAGACCCGGGAACTGCGCCAAATAGTCGGCCTGCACCAGTTCGACGTTGTACCCCGCTTCTTCCAGAACCGCTGCCATGATGTTGGTGGTCACCAGCTGCCCCGTCCAGTCGTGCAGTGTCAGCTTGATCGGATCTTCGCTTTCAACCTGCGCCGAGGCCACGTTGGCACCGAACGCTAGGGCAACCACAATGGCGAACCTGGTCCCTGTTGCTATCCTCATCGTCGTCTCCCTGTGTTGCTGGTTCTGCCGCCGACCGCTCCCCGACCGTGCGATTGGTTCGACGCTGGTCCAGAATCCTTCAGGCTGTCAAAGCATTTGTGTCGAAAAAAGGGCAGCAAGCCGATTTCAACAACCTTTCCTGTGCAGGCACTAGGCAACCCTGTCATGAAACCTTCACTGGATGAAACAAAACATTTCCTTTAATCCGGAATTATGGAACAGAATCGCGCCATCCACGCCTTTGCCACACTCGGCCATCCGGGCCGCCTGGCTGTGTTTCGTCTGCTGATGCGTTTCGCCCCGCAGGGGGTGCGTCCGACCGAGATTGCCGAGGCGCTTGGTCTGAAGCAGAACACCCTGTCGCATCATCTGGCAGACCTGACCGCCGCGGGCCTTGTCCGTGTCGAACGGCAGGGGCGGTCGCTCTATTATGCGGTCGATCTTGACGCGACCGAAGGGCTGATTGGCTACCTCGCTTTGGACGTCGGGCGCGCACGCCCGGACCTCCTGGCGCCTCTTCACAACTCAAAGGTCCCAGACATGCGCGATACCGACTTTGACGTCCTGTTCATCTGTTCGGGCAACTCGGCCCGATCTATCTTTGCCGAGACGCTCCTGCGCGACCTGGGCCACGGCAAGTTCCAGGCCTTTTCTGCGGGGACGCGCCCGCAAAGCGAATTGAACCCCTTCGCGCTGGACGTCCTGCGCCGCAACGGGCATGACACGACCGGCCTGCGGTCCAAACACTTGTCAGAATTCCAGACACCTGGGTCGATCGTGATGGATTTTGTCTTCACAGTCTGCGACACAGCCGCGGCCGAGGAATGCCCGCCATGGCCAGGCCAGCCGATCACCGGGCACTGGGGCCTGCCTGACCCCGCCAAGGCCTTCGGTACCGAGGCGGAACGCGCGCTTGTCTTCGCCCAGACCTATGCCGCGCTGCGCCGCCGGATTGCGGCCTTTGTGGAACTGCCCTTTGCCTCGCTGAACCGCCTGTCCCTGCAGGCCCGGGTCGATGCCATTGGCTCTGCTCATGACGCGAGGGCCTGACCAATGCCCCGCATTGCATTGAACGGACTTGGCCGCATCGGCAAGCTGGCGCTGCGTGATCTGATCGACACCGGTGCTGGTGGACAAATCGTGCTGCTGAACGACCCGGTGGGCGATGCCGACCAGCACGCCCTGCTGATGGAATTCGACAGCGTGCATGGCCGCTGGCGCACGCCGGTTGCATCAACGGGCAGCGGGCTGCGGCTGGGTGACCAGGCGATCCGGCTGACACATGAGAAAACCATCGAAGCGCTGCCGCTGGCCGATCTGGGCGTCGATCTGGTGATCGACTGCACGGGAGTCTTCAAGACCGCGGCCAAAGTCGCGCCCTATCATGCAGCCGGGGTAAAGACCGTGGTCGTCTCCGCACCGGTCAAGGACGGCGGGGCGCTGAACCTGGTCTACGGGGTGAACCATCATCTGTATGACGGATCGCAAAGGCTGGTCACAGCGGCCTCTTGCACCACCAACTGTCTGGCCCCGGTCGTCAAGGTGATCCACGACGGCCTTGGCATCCGTCACGGGTCCATCACGACGATCCACGATGTGACCAACACCCAGACCATCGTAGACCGCCCGGCCAAGGACATGCGTCGGGCGCGGTCGGCGCTGACCAACCTCATCCCCACGACGACAGGCAGCGCGACCGCCATCGCGCTGATCTACCCAGAGCTCAAAGGCCGTCTGAACGGCCACGCCGTCCGCGTCCCGCTGCTGAACGCCTCGCTGACTGACTGCGTCTTCGAAGTTGAACGGCCAACCACAGCGGACGAGGTGAACGCCTTGTTTGCAGCGGCGGCAGACGGACCGTTGAAGGGCATACTCGGCTATGAGACCCGCCCCCTTGTCTCATCTGATTTCACCAACGACCCGCGGTCGGCGATTGTCGACGGGCCATCGACCATGGTGACCAACGGAACACAGGTGAAGGTCTATGCCTGGTACGACAACGAGTGGGGCTACGCCTGCCGGCTGGCCGATATCGTCCGCATGGTGGCGGCCTCGCTGTGACCAACCCCAATCCCCTGCGCGCCTACGCGGCCGTGACAGCGGCCTACTGGGCCTTCATGCTGTCGGACGGCGCGCTACGGATGCTGGTGCTTTTGCATTTCAACGCACTTGGGTTCACGCCGATCCAGCTTGCCTGGCTTTTCCTCTTGTATGAGGTTGCGGGAATCGTGACCAATCTGGCCGCGGGGTGGCTCGCTGCACGGTTCGGGCTTGCCGCCACTCTGTACGGCGGGCTGGCGCTCCAGATCGCAGCACTTGTGGGCCTTGCGCAGCTTGATCCTGCTTGGTCCGTGGCGGCCTCGGTCGCGTTCGTGATGGCGGTGCAGGGCATGTCGGGGGTGGCCAAGGATCTGGCCAAGATGTCGTCAAAATCCGCCGTAAAGCTTCTGGCACCGTCAGAGAATGGCGGGCTTTTCCGCTGGGTCGCCCTGCTGACCGGATCAAAGAACGCGGTCAAGGGACTGGGCTTTTTCCTTGGGGCAGCACTCCTGGCGCTGGCGGGGTTCCAGACAGCGGTCTGGGTGATGGCAGGCGTGCTGGCCACTATCCTGCTGGCGGTCGTGCTTTTCCTGCCCCCAGGTCTGCCGGGGCGCATGAAATCGGAAGAGGTTTGGGGCGGCTGGCGTTCCAGAGATGCCCGGGTCAATCGTCTGTCCCTGGCGCGGATGTTCCTTTTCGGGGCAAGAGACGTCTGGTTTGTCGTGGGCATCCCGGTGTACTTCCAGGCGGTCCTGTCCGATGGCACACCCGAGGGCCGCCGCGAGGCCTTCTTTCTGATTGGCGGGTTCCTCGCGCTGTGGATCATCGCCTATGGGGCGGTGCAGGCCTTCGCCCCTCGCCTTCTCGGGGCAAGGGGCCAGCCGGAAGTCGAAACCACCCGCAAGGCCATCCTCTGGGCGGGCCTTCTGGTCCCGATCCCCTTCGCCTTGGCACTGGCCGCCTGGGCCTCGGACGGCCCGGCCCCCTGGCTCAGCCTCACGCTGGTTGCGGGGCTTCTCATCTTCGGCTTCGTCTTCGCCGTCAACTCCTCGGTCCATTCCTACCTGATCCTCGCCTTCGGATCGGCAGAACGGATCACCCGCGATGTGGGGTTCTACTACATGGCCAATGCAGCGGGCCGCCTGATTGGAACGCTGCTCTCGGGCCTCAGCTACCAGATCGGTGGGCTGGGCCTGTGCCTCGCGACCGCCGGATGTATGGCATTGGCCAGCTGGCTGGCGATGCGCCGACTTTCCATCCTGCCCCCCGTCAACCACGCTTAGGCGCCGGGCGGCATGAACTCAACGTGAGGGGCATCGGAAAAGCTGCTTTTCCGGCAGCGAATTGTCTCCCAGGCAGTCCTCAGATCGCAAGACCATCGGTATTCAAGGGCCACTTGCCCAATGCAAGATCGCGGCCGCGATGGGCTCGATTTCCACCCGTTTCAGGTCGTTCGCCTGACCTTAGACGCCCGATCACACTGTCATACATCGAGATTACGTCGCACTACCTGCCGGCTGACCCACTTCATCGGTGGAATGCACAATCGGCCGTGTCTTCAGAACCTCCAGACTGTCCAGCAACGCCTCTCTCGGCAGATCGCGGCCAATGATGACGACCCGGCTCTTCCGGTCCCCGCCCGACCAGCGGGCAAGGCGGATGGGCGGGTCGATGATGTGCTGGACGCCGTGGATCACATATGGTGTGTCAAAGCCGTCGGCCCATATCACCGCCTTCAGGCGCAGGATGTCGGGGCCGCGGGCGGTGATCAGGGTTTCCATCCAGATATCGAGCATCATCGGGTGGATCGGGTCATCAAAGACCATCGAGACCGAGGCGATGCGGTCATCATGGTGGGCCGCCGGGGCGATCGCGGCCATCAGGCTTGACCCCGGGGTCGGGGCCAACCCGAAGAGGCCATGGGTTAGGCTGGTGGCCAAGGGCGCCAGTGGTTTGGCGAGAGGCGGGATTGGCATGGACGATAGCGCGTAGGCCGGGGCGTTCACCCAAGCCTCGGCTTCGGGCAACGCGCCGTTCATGTCGGGGGCCCCACGGCCGAATAGCTCGGCCACAGGAACCGCGCCGCGCGCAGCGGTCACGATGCGCGCCCCGGGGGCAAGGGCCGCCAATCTGGCGCGGAACCGCTCGGTCTGCGTGGGCGTCACGAGGTCAGTCTTGGACAGTACCAGCACATCCGCCATGGCGACTTGGCTCACGCTTTCGAACCCCGCATCCAGCGTCGCAGGGCCATGCGCGGCATCGCAGACCGTCACCACCCCATCCAGCCGCAGCGCCGCGCCAAGGCCCGGCGTCACGATCAGCGTGTGCAGGATCGGCGCAGGATCGGCGAGGCCCGTCGTTTCGATCACGATGCGGTCGAAGTCCAGCTTGCCCGCGCTCCGCTTTTCGAACAGTCCCTCCAGCGCTTGCACCAGATCGCCCCGCACCGTGCAGCACATGCACCCGGAGGAAAGAAGCACCGTCTCCTCCGTCGTCTCGACGATCAGGTCATGGTCCAGCCCCACATCGCCGAACTCGTTGACGACAACGGCAATGCGGCCTGCCGAGGCATCGCGCAGAAGCGCGTTCAGCAGCGTGGTTTTTCCGGCACCAAGGTAGCCGGTGATGAGCGTGAGGGGGATGCGGGGGACCATCGGCTTATGCTATGTTATACTATCACATTTATCTACGATCCGTCCGCTGAAAGCAAGCCACCGACCTGACCCAGGAAGTGCTGTTTCAGGACGAAACAGCCATCGTTGCCCGGCCCGGACATCCCCGGCTCAGGGCCCGGCCGAGCCTGCACAGATGGCGGTCTATCCATGGGTCGTGGCAGCCGAGGGCACTCCCAACCGTGACCATTTCACAGCGATGCTCCGCACCGCCAAGCTGCAGATCCCCGACAGTCTGGTTGAAACCGGATCGATGGCGCTTCTGAGCCATCTTGTCGGGACGTCGGATCACCTTGGGTTCATCTCGGCCCGTCAGGTGGCGCGCGATGTGGCGCAAGGCGCATTGATGCGGTTGCCGTTTCAACCGACGGGGACCTTGCGGCCGATCGGACTGACCACGCGCACCGACTGGCGGCCCACGCAGGCGCAGAGCGACATGCTGGCCGCGCTGCGGGCCGTCGCCGTCTAGACCACGGCTTCCTTGCGGAACTTGCGCAGAATGCGCTGCAATTCGGCGCGTTCGCCCTCGGTCAGGCAGGCGAACAAGCGGCGCTCGTGGTCAATGGCGCTTGCCTGTGCCGCAGCGGCCAGTTGCTTGCCTGCCGTGGTTGGCATGAGGGCGTGGCGCCTGCGGTCCTGCGCCACCGGCGCGCGGATGATGAGGTTACGCCCGGCCAGCTCGTCGATGATGGTGACAAGGTTCGACCGTTCGATCTGCAGCGCATCGGCAAGCTGGGTCTGAGTCAGCCCCGGTTCGCCCACGATGATCGACAGGGCCGAGAAGGACACCGCCCGCAAGTCATAATCGGCCAATGTCCTGGCAAAATCCGCCTGCACGATCGACAGGGCGCGCTTCATGGCATAGCCGATGAAGGCGGACAGGTGGCGATCCGTTTCGGCCGTCTGATCTGGCGCCTCAGCGATTGCGTCCATGGTTTGGCCCTTTCCCCGATCGGGACTTCAGCGCAGCACATCCGGCAAAAGAATACAGCGATCCGAAAGCGCTGCCATATCAATATTCTTACGTACCACTGTCCGGGCATTTAACAGCCGCATTCTTTGCCTCGCGCCTATTTCGGCGGCAGGCGCACACCGCCGTCCAGCCGGATGACCTCGGCATTCAGATAGCTGTTGGTCAGGCACATCAGGACGACATCGGCAAATTCGGCCGGATCTCCCAGTCGGTTCGGAAACGGGATCGAGCCGGCGATTCCCTGCTGCACCTCGGGCGGCAGTTCGGCCAGCAGGGGGGTGAGGAAGATGCCGGGGGCGACCGTGTTCACCCGGATGCCGAAGCGGGCGAGTTCGCGGGCGGCGGGCAGGGCCAGCGAAACGATCCCCCCCTTGGAGGCCGCATAGGCCGCCTGGCCGATCTGCCCGTCAAAGGCCGCGACCGAGGCCGTGTTCACGATGGCCCCGCGCGCGCCATCGGCGTCAGGGGTATTCGCCTGCATTCGCGCTGCAGCGAGGCGCAGCATGTTGAAGGTGCCGATCAGGTTGACACGGATCGTGCGCTCGAAAGCTGCAAGGTCCATCGGTCCGTCACGCCCGACAATGCGGCTTGCCCCACCGATACCGGCGCAGTTGACCAGCCCCCAGAGTGGCCCTTGCACCCCGATGGCGGCGTCTAGTGCCGCACCGGCGGCTTCGTCCGTGCGTGACGCGGGCCCCCTTGGCGGCAAGGGCACGTGCGACGGCCTCACCCAGACCCGAGCCGCCGCCGGTGACGGCGATGTGGTTGCCAGCAAGGTCCATCAGCGTCTTCCCTTCCAGTCGGCAGCAATGACACGGTCGTCTGCGTCCCAGAGGGCGGCCACGAGATCGGCCCTTTCGCGCAGGACGGCGCGCTGGTTGACCGAGCCTTTGTCGGTCACTTCGCCCCTGTCAAAGCTGAGCGGCTCTTCCAGCACCAGCGCCGCCACCACTCGGGCCGCGCTGCCCGTAGCGGCGCGGGCATGGGCGGAAAGACGTTCGGCCAGGGCGGCCCGAACAGCTGGATGGGAGAGCACATCCTCGCCGCCACCCGCAAGCTCGCGCAGGGCGGCCCAGTTCGGCACCAGAAGCGCGCGCAGATCATCCTTCTCTTCGCCCGCGATCACTGCATCCGAGATCAGGCCCCCCATCGCATTGACCAGCGCGGCCCGCAGCGCACCCACGGCAACCCAGGTGCCGGTGGCCAGCTTGAAGTTCTCGGCCAGCCGCCCGTCAAAGATGAAGCCCGCGGATGGCTTTCCGGGCTCGGCATAGCGCAGGGCGTCGCCCAATTTGTAAAAGCCCTCCTCGTCGAAGGCCGCTGCCGTCAGCGCCGGATTTCGCCAGTATCCGGGCGTGATCGAGGGGCTTTTCAGCCGGGCCTCAAGCTTGCCCTCTTGCGGGACCAGTTTCAGCGTGACGCCAAGGGCCGGCACGCCGATATTGCCGGGTCGGTCTTTCTTATCGCTGTAGTACAGGGCGAAGGGCCCGGTTTCAGTGGCGCCAAGGCCCGACACGATCGGCACGCCACCCGGCACCTTGCGCGCCGCGACCGCGGCAAGACGATCCCAGACCGGCTGGCTCATCCCCGCGCCCGCGTACATCAGCATCCGGAGGCGCGAGAAGAAGGTGTCGGCCAGCGCCTCGTCCGTTTCCATCGCGTCGAGCAGAAACTGATAGCCGACGGGCACATTGAAGTACCAGGTGGGCGCCACTTCGCGCAAGGTGCGGATGGTCTTGCCAATGTCGGTGGGCGTGGGGCGACCATCGTCGATGTAATAGGTGCCACCGTGAAAGATGGCCATGTTGAAGACCTTGTTGCCGCTGGCCGTATGGTTCCAGGGCGCCCAGTCCACCAGAACCGGCGGCTCTTCCGACAGAAAGTCATAGGCGGCTGCGACCATCGCCTGATTGGAACACAGCATCCCTTGCGTCTGGATCACCGCCTTGGGGCTGCCGGTCGTGCCCGAGGTGAACAGGAACTTGGCAATGGTGTCGGGCCCGACGGTGGCATGGGCTGCGTCGGCCTCGGGTGTCGGGGCGGTGGCAAGCAGGCTGTCAAAGTCCAGCGACAGACGCGTTTCGCTGCGGCCAGTCCGGCTGACCAGAACCACATCAGTGGCCAGAACGGCATCGATTGCCGGCAGGAACTTTGCGGCGTGATCGGCAAAGACCATGCCGGGCGTCAGTTGTGCCACCACCTGTGCAAGCTTGCCCCGGTCTTCGCCCGAAAGGGCATAGGCGGGCGACAGGGCTGCCGAGGGGATCCCGACATGCTGTGCACCCAGCGCCATCAGCGCATGCGACAGGCTGTTGCCCGACAGGATCAGCAAGGGCCGTTCGACCGAAAGGCCGCTTTGCAGCAAGGCCGACCCGATAGCGCGGATCGCCTGCGCGCCCTGGCCATAGGTCATGCGCACCCATGCGCCATCTGCCCCGCGCTCGGCCATCCAGAGCCTGTCAGGGTCGACCTTCGCCCAGTGCATGAAGCGTTCGGTGATGCAGCGCGGCCAGTCGCCCAGCTGCGCCGCCTGACGAATCAGGACTGTCCCGTCAGATCGGGTTTCACTGAGAAGCGGCACCTTGCCAGCGCCAACACGTTGAACGGTTAAGCCTTGCATGATCCCCCCGAACGCAGCCGGTCATCTGAGAGATGCCGAATAGTTATTTGATATAACAGTATGCCGAGCCAAGCAGTGACGCAAGAGATGTTTACAGCATAATGTTTATGACATATAACTATCAGCAGGTGCCCGGTCCGGGCATGAGGCCTTGAAGGAGCAGGACATGGACGGAAGTATGGAGCAGTTGGTCACCTACGACCTGCGCGACGATATTGCTCTGATTGGCCTGAACCGTCCGGCCAAGCGGAATGCCATCAGTGACCGTGTGGTCGAGGCCCTGCATCTTGCCGTTGAAGCCGCGCAATCGCAGGCCAAGGCCGCCGTCATCTACGGTGAAGGCAAACATTTCTGCGCCGGGTTGGACCTGGCAGAGCATGTGGAAAAGCCGCTGATCGCCGCTGTGCAGGGCTCGCGCCGCTGGCACAAGATCTTTGACGGCATTGAACGTGGTGGGATTCCCTTTGTCGTCGCGCTGAAGGGCGCCGTTGTCGGCGGTGGGTTCGAGCTTGCAGCTGCGGCCCATGTTCGCGTGGCCGATGAAACCGCGTTCTTCGGCCTGCCGGAAGGCACGCGCGGCATCTTTGTCGGAGGCGGCGGTTCGGTGCGGATTGCGCGGCTGATCGGCTCGCAGCGGATGGGTGACATGATGCTGACCGGTCGCACCGTGTCGCCCGTGCAGATGGAGCAATGGGGCGGGGTGAGCTACGTGGTGCCCGAGGGCAAGGCTTTGGAGAAGGCCATCGAACTGGCCAAGGCTGCCGCACAGAATGCGCCGATGTCGAATTATGCCATCATCAACGCCTTGCCGCGAATCCGCGACATGTCGTCCGAAGACGGGCTGTTCGTGGAAAGCCTGATGTCCTCGCTGACCTCGGTCACCCCCGAGGCGACGCAGCGTCTGCGGGATTTCCTGGAAAAGCGTACCGCCAAGCTTGAAGCGCCCAAGGACTGACGCCGATGAACCTTGACGACATCATTGCCATCGACTTCCACACCCATGCCGAAGAGCCGTGCAATTGCCATCGTGACGACGGCTACAACGAGTTTCAGGCCGGCATGGCCGCCTACTTCAAGAACCCGGCCGGGATCGACGGCATGCTGCCCACCGTGCCGCAGACCGCCGCCTACTACCGCGAACGCAAGATCGCGGCGGTGATCTTCGGGGTGGACGCTGAACGCGAGACGGGGTTCTACCGCCACAATAACGAGGAAATTGCGCAACTCGCCGCCGAGAACAGCGATATCCTGATCCCCTTTGCCAGCATCGACCCTGCCAAGGGCAAGGTTGGTGCCCGACAGGCGCGGCGCCTGGTGCGCGAGTTTGGGGTGAAGGGGTTCAAGTTCCACCCGACCATGCAGGGGTTCTACCCGAACGACCGCATGGCCTATCCACTCTATGAGGCCATCAACGAGGAAGGTGCAATTGCGCTGTTCCATACCGGGCAGACCGGGGTGGGATCGGGCATGCGTGGCGGCATGGGGATGCGGCTGAAATACTCAAACCCCATCCACATCGATGATGTAGCGGTGGATTTCCCCGACATGACCATCGTGCTGGCGCACCCGTCCTTCCCCTGGACCGAGGAGGGGCTGGCCATCGCCCAGCACAAGCCGAATGTCTACATCGACATGTCGGGCTGGTCGCCCAAGTACTTCCCGCAGATCTTCGTGCATTACGCCAATACGATCCTGAAGAAGAAGATGCTGTTCGGCTCGGACTGGCCCGCCATCACGCCCGACCGCTGGCTGAAGGATTTTGCCGACCTGCCGATCCGCGATGATGTGCGGCCCCTGATCCTGAAGGAAAACGCGCGGCGCATCCTGAAGATCTAACCGTCCTGTATACATTTCCCCGGCTGATGGTAATTTGGCTGTGTATACATGATGGGGTCGGACGTGCCGGAAGAGAAAAGCTCTACTCACGCGCAACGGGCGCTGATCACCCTGCGCAAGCGGATCCTTGGCGGCGATCTGCAGGGCGGAACCCGCCTGTTCGAGGTGGCCCTGGCCGAAGAACTGGGCATCTCCCGCACCCCGGTCAGGGCGGCCCTGTCGCGGCTTGCCGAAGAGGCCTTGCTGGACCGCACCCCCGGCGGTGGCTTTGTGGTGCGCAGTTTCGCGGTGCGGGATGTGGTCGATACGATTGAACTTGTTCAGAATGTTGATATGGATGGATATTCCATCCTGAACGCGCAATTCCACCGGGTTCTGGCCCGCCTGTCGCAAAGTGACGTTCTGTGCCGCGAGATTGAACGGATTACCGCCCTGCCGTTTGCCTCTCCTTCAGCGTTCCTGGATGACCAGACGCGTCAGGCCGAACTGACGAAAACCCTTTCCGCCGCGCAGGAACAGCACCGCGCCATGATCGAGGCAATCGCCCAGCGAGAGGGGTTTCGCGCCGAATCACTCGCCCGGGAACACGCCCGCGCAGCGAGGCGGAACGTGGAATTCCTGCTGTCTCAGGAAGCGGCGATGCGCGAAGGCGTGGCGAGTCTGGCAATCCTGTCCGCCCGAGGGGTTTCTGTATACATTTTTCACGCGTAGCGACCCAGTTTTACGCATCAAGCCTTGATTCATCGCCGCTTCCCCATATCAATGTATACATATGCTTCAGGGAGGAGCTTCGATGGCCTTAAGTCTGTCAAGCGTCATGGCCGCTGCCGGAAACCCGGTCACCATGCTGCGCAATTCCAAGGCGGGGATGTATGTCTACCCGGTCGTGGCGCCGGAATTCCAGAACTGGCGCAATGAACAGGTGGCCTGGCGCCAGTCCGCCGTGCTGTTCGACCAGTCCCACCACATGGACGAAGTCATCGTCGAAGGCCCGCAGGCGACCGAGTTCCTGTCCTATCACGGCATCAACAGCTTTGCGAACTTCGACTTGAATCGCGCCAAGCATTTCGTGCCCGTCACGCCCAATGGCCATGTCATCGGCGACCACATCATCTTCCGTGAGAGGGAGGACAAGTACATCCTCGTCGGCCGCGCGCCGACCTCGAACTGGCTGATGTTCTGCGCGCAGCCGCCCCGAAGGCGAGCGTGTGCTGCGCGAACACTACCGCTTCCAGATCCAGGGGCCGGACGCGCCCAAGGTGTTCGAGAAGATGAACGGCGGCCCGGTGCCGGACATCAAGTTCTTCCATGTCGACTGGATCAACATCGGATCGAAGAAGGTGCAGGCCCTGCGCCACGGCATGTCGGGCGCGCCGGGGCTGGAGATCTGGGGTCCCTACAAAGACAAGGATTACATCCACTCTACCATCCTGCAGGCCGCCCGCGACGCTGGCGTCAACCTCGTGCAATGTGGCAGCCGCGCCTATTCGACCAACACGCTGGAGTCGGGTTGGATCCCCTCGCCCCTGCCGGGCATCTATACCGGCGACGGGATGCTGAAGGACTATCGCGACTGGCTGGGTGCTGACAGCTATGAGGCCGCGGGTGCCATCGGCGGCAGCTTTGTGTCGGCAAACATCGAGGACTACTACGTCAATCCGTTCGAGCTGGGCTATGACTTCTACATTGGCTGGAAGAAGGATGACTTCGTCGGCAAGGCTGCGCTGCAGGCGATGAAGGGCAGCCCGAAAAACCGCAAGAAGGTGACCTTCGAATGGAACCGGGATGACGTGATGAAGGTCATCGCGTCGAACTTCGAACCCGGCGTGCCGTACAAGTGGATCGACTTCCCGCAGCCCAACTACGCTTCCTCCAGCGCCGATATGGTGATGCAGGGCGACAAGATGGTGGGGATGAGCATGTTCAACGGCTATTCCTACAACGAGCGCTGCATGCTGTCCCTGGGCGTGGTGGCTCAGGACGTTCAGGAGAATGACATCCTGACCCTGAAATGGGGCGAGCCGGAGACTACCGGCAAAACCTCGACCGAGCCGCACCGCCAGACGGAAATCCGCGTGCGTGTGGCCGCAACCCCCTATGCCGCCGAGGCGCGGACGAACTACGCCGACAGCTGGCGGACCAAGCGTTAACCTCCCTGAGGCCTTGGGCCGCCCCTTACTGGGCGGCCCCTTTTCCTTTCTGGGGTTCCCCGATGGCAACTGTTCTTCTGATCCCGGGCCTTGTGTCCGATGGTTTCGTCTGGGCTGCCGCCGCGGTGGCGCTGGCCCCTTTGCCCGTGGCCGTGGCCGATGTGACGACCCAAGCCAGCATCGCGGACATGGCGCGCAGCCTGCTGGCGCAGCACGAGGGGCGGCTGGTTCTGGCAGGTCATTCAATGGGCGGGCGCGTGGCGCTGGAAATGGCCCGCATGGCGCCCGGCCGCATCGCGGGCATGGCGCTTTTGAACACCGGCATGCATCCGCGGCGTGAGGGCGAAGAAGCCAAGCGTCAGGCCATGATCGATCTGGCCCATTCGCAAGGAAGGCCGCCCCGAACCCCACCCTGATGGCTGACCTGACGGCCATGGTCTGCCGGATGACGCCCGAGGTTCACGAACGCCAGTTGCGCGCATTGCTGTCGCGGCCCGATGCGGCGGCGAGCCTTGCCTATTCCGGCCCCATGCTGCTGATCACCGGGGCCGAGGATGCGTGGAGCCCGGTGGCCCAGCATCAGGACATCGCCAGCCTCTGCCCGCAGGCGCGGTTGGAGATCATCCCCGATGCAGGCCATTTCGCCCCGGTGGAGCAACCCGGCCTCGTGGCCCAGTTGCTGGCGGATTGGGCCAAGCCCGTGGTCGCCGCCGATGCCGTGCTGGACCGCATCCCGGACACACCGCTCTTTGACCGCCCGCGCGCCAATGCGGGCTATGCGCTGAACAAGATGGCAATGGGCCTGTCTACGCCCGAGGGTCGGGCGGCCTTTCTGGCGGATGAGGGGGCCTACCTTGACCGCTTTCCCCTGACACCCGAGCAGCGTGCCGCCGTCGTGGCGCGCGATTGGGAAGCGATGGTCCGCCTTGGTGGCAACCTATTCTACATCCTGAAGATTTCGGCTGTGGACCCAACGCCCATTCGCGCCATCGGCGCGGCACAAGCGGGGATGAGCCTTGACGCATTTCTGGAAACCCGGCTGGGGAAGGTGACCAATGGCTAAACTGATCGGCGGCTTGGGCACCAGCCACGTGCCCTCCATCGCGGCGGCGCTGGACAAGGGCTTGCGCCATTCGGAGGAATGGAAGCCCTTCTTTGACGGCTACATCCCCGCGCAGGATTGGGTGGCCGCGCAAAAGCCGGATATCGCGGTGGTCATCTTCAACGACCACGGCAACGCCTTCTTTCTGGACCGTGTGCCGACACTGGCGCTAGGCGTGGCCGAAAGCTATGCCCCGATCGACGAGGGCTGGGGGCCGCGCCCCGTGCCGGTGTTCGAAGGCGCCGCAGATTTCGCATGGCATCTGGCCGATCAGATGGTAGCCAGCCATTTCGACCCGCTGATCTGCCGTGAGTTGGACGTGGATCACGGGATGCAGGTGCCGATGGAGCTGGTCTTCGGGCGGCCCGAGGCTTGGCCTGTGAAGGTGGTGCCGATCCTGGTAAACACGATCCAGTATCCGATCCCCACCCCGCAGCGGATGTGGGACCTTGGCCGCATGCTGCGGCAAGCCATCGAAAGCTGGCCCACGGATGAGCGGGTCGTCGTTCTGGGCACGGGCGGCCTTTCGCACCAGTTGCAGGGCGCGCGGGCGGGCTACATCAACCCCGAGGAAGACCGCCGCTGGATCGCCGACATCGGCCCGGCCCCGCAGCGCTACCGCGACATGTCGCGCGAGGATTATGTTCGGGTTTTCGGGTCCGAAGGGGCGGAGCTGATCATGTGGCTGGTGATGCGCGGCTGCATGGATGAGGTGGTCAACACCCTGCACCGCCACTACTTCGCCCCCGCCTCGATGACGGGGGCGGGCATGGTTCTCTTGGAGAACGCCTGATGTATTTCCTGATGATCTGCCCCCACAAGAGCGGGGCCGAAATCAACGCCCTGCGCGACCGTCTGCGACCGCAGCACCGCGACTGGGTGGCTTCGGGCGGCAACGGTCTTGCCCGGGTGCTGACGGGTTCGGCCCTGTGGAACCCCAAGGCTGAAGGGATCGGCAACTTTGGCATTCTTGAGGCCCAGGATGAGGCGACCGCTCGCGCTTTTGCCGAGGGCGATCCCTTCTTCAAGGGCGGTGTGGTCAAGCGGGTGGAACTGACGCGACTGGCGGACACGTTTCAGGCCGGCCGGATCTCGCCACTCACACAGGCCGTATCAACCTGATTGCGGTGGCCCTTGTCGGCGGTCAGCGCGCCGCCAAAGCGTGACCCCGGCCCAGATGAACAGGGCCTGAACGATCACGCGGATCGTTGCCGCGACGGGTGGGGGGAAGACGGGGTCCGGCCGCACGAAATCCCAAAGATGCAGCGGCATGTACGCCGCGCACAGGAGGGCAAAGGCCAACCCCGCCCAGGCCCGGCTGCGGGGCCAGAGAGCCGCAAGACCGATGCCGATCTGCAGAATACCGGTTACAGGCAACACGAGGCCGACAGGCAGAAACGACGGCACCAGCGGCGCGAATCCGGCGGGTGCTAGAAGGTGGGCCAGGCCGCCGCCAATCATCACAAAGGCAGCAATCCCTGTCAGACCCCAGATCAGATATCTTTGCATCTTCCCTCTCCGTTCAGCCGTGCTGCACTTGGGTCGCGGCCAAGGACACGTCCTTCCAGGCATCCCATTCAGCAAGACGCGCCTGATAGACGCCCGGGACCATCAGGGTTGGGACGGTTCCAAGGAACAGCCGAAGTGGGGGATTTTCGGCATCGGCCAGTTTCAGGATGGCTGGGCCGACGGCATTCGGGTCGCCGTTAAGGTCCGGCGGCAGTGCCCGCGACGCCAGCGCCGCCCGCACAGCATCATAGGCGGAAATCGGAGCGGCAAGGCCACGGTTGGCACCTGTAATGAGCCAGTGTTTCAGCGGGATGACTCCTCTTGCTGGGCGAATCTGAACATTGATAAGATACGCTTACTCGGCAATCTGAACGGTGTATAGATGCAGGACGATGCAAGCCCCGCGAAAGCGGGCTATCATCACGGGAACTTGAAGGCGGCGCTGATCACGGCGGCAGACGAAATTCTGCGCGACAAAGGGATCGAGGGGTTTTCACTGCGCGAGGCAGCCCGGCGGGCCGGGGTTTCGGTGGGCGCACCCGCGCATCATTTTGGGTCAGCGAATGGTCTTCTTACCGAGGTTGCCCTCCTGGGATATGGCAGCCTTGGGGCGGCATTGAACGCCGTTGCCATCACCGAAGACCCCCAGGAAGATCTGCGCGCCTTGGCCCTGGCCTATGTCACCTTTGCACTGGACCATCCGGGCAGGTTCCGCCTGATGTTCCGCGCCGATCTGGTGAACCGTGAAGACCCGCGTTACGCCGAATCCAGCACCAGGGCGCTATCAGGCTTTGCCGCCGCGATTACCCGAAAGCCAACGTCTACGGAAAGCGGTCCAATGGCCCGCATCTTTTTGGTCTGGTCTCTTGTCCACGGCATGGCCAACCTCGTCCTCGACGACAAGGCCAAATACCTCTTCGGCGGAGCAAGTCCTGACGCGTTTGTCAGGCAGGTTCTGCCCGATATCCTTGCACGGGCATGGCCCTCGGACGCGACAGACGTGTAGCCGCGCTTGCTTGGGTCGCGCGGCCCAACGGGCTCAGACAGGCTCGATGTAGATGGTCGGCGCGGGGAACAGCGCGGGCGTCTGGTCGCGGAGGACGTTCGCCGTGCGGTGCGGCCGATCCCGGGGCCGGGTGTCCAGATAGTGCTGGGTGATGAGCGTGCGAAAACCATCGGCGCTGATCCGGTAGTGGATATGGGGCGGGCGGGGCCAGTATTCCCTCGGGAACAGGGACAGCACCTCGAAATAGCCGTTTGCATCGGCAATGATCGTGCCGCGGAGGTCCATCTCGGCATCGCGGAAGTCGCTGTAGTCGCCTTTGGCTTCGGGGTAGTACCTGCCGCTGCCATCTGTCTGCCAAAGCTCCAGTTTCGCACCGGCCACGGGCGTCTCGGGAGAGGCGGCGTTCATGACCCGCCCGGCGATGCGCATGACCTCGCCCTTCTTTCCAAAGCGGTTCATGTTGGTGACGACCGGAACATTGCTGATGTAGAAAGGCCCCTCCATATCGCCGGCGGTGGGGATCATCGCCTGTTCGGCCGACGCGCTGCCAGCGCCCAACCCGAAGGCCGCAGGAAGAGAGGCGGCAAAGGTCAGAAAACGGCGTCTGGCGGGGTTTCTGCTTTCATCGGTCATCGAAGGCCTCCGGTCTGGAATGGTCATGGCGGCGGGGCCAAAAGTTTGGCTGTCAGCCCCGCCGGGGGATCAGTTCATCGGTTCAAACATCGGCAGGCCGGAGGCCGTTTCAAGGACTTCGTCCTGGCCGACATCCCAGTGCTCGGCGATCTTGCCGTTTTCGACACGATAGATGTCGACCACGATCAGCGGCGTCGGACCCCAGCCGGTGTAGCGGCCATGGATCGCCACCAGATCGCCCTCGGCGATGACCATGCCGATTTCATAGGTCATGTCGGCGGGCATGTCCTTCAGCGCGTCCTTCAGCACGGCGCTGGTCGAAGCCAGCCCAGGGTTCCGCTGCATGTAGCTGTCGGCCCAGTAGCGGTCGATGGCCGTCAGGTCCTTGTTCACAAACAATTCCGTGACCGCCTTGACGACGAAATCCTTGTTGGACTCCTGCGCGAAGGCCGGGGCGGCAAGGGAGGACACGGCAAGGGCCAGCGCGAAGGTGGTGTTTCTCAGATAGGACATCGGGTTTCTCCTGTAATGTCGGGTTACGGTTAGGTGGTTCAGCTGGGGAACGCGGCGGCGACGCCGCGGTCGATGGCGAAGGCAAAGCCAAGGGCTTCGGTCCCGACCATCAACTTGGCGCGGAATTCCTCGGCATTGGCCGAGGTGGCGCGGGCTGCTTCCCAATGGTCGAGGTAGGCGATGGTCGCGTCAAAGACGCTGGCATCGTTCGGGCTGCCCGATTTGCGATGCCCCGGGATCACCGTCTTGGCGCCGATGGCCCGCAAGGCCTCGACACTGGCGCGCAAGGGGGCGATGCCATTGGTGGTGGCGACTTCCTCCATCCACAGGTGGGTGTCGATATAGGCCACGTCGGTCGCAATCAGCGTATCCAGGCTGGGGATATGCACCGGCGTGATCAGCGCGGTGTCGCCCGCCATCGGCGGCAGAATCTCGATCCGCTCACCTTCCAGCATCAGGTGGTCGGCGCTGAGCGCCTCGGGCAGGACAAAGCGGTCCGCAAACACGCCCGCCGGGGCGCTGCCTGCAATCTCCGCATGCATGCCGCCAAGGATCTGCGCCAGGATCGCCTGGATGTCGGTCTGCGCATAGGCCCGCGCCTGCGGGAAGCGGTCCATCAGGACGGGCAGTCCAAGGATGTGATCGGGATGCAGATGGGTGATCAGGATGCTTTCCAGCGTGCGACCCGAGGCTGCTATCATGTCGGCCAGGAGGCCAGCGTTGCCAGCGGTGAACTGCGCGTCGATCAGCACTGCCGACTTTTCGCCCAGGACAACGACGCTGTCGACAAGGAGCCCCGCTTCATCCGAAGTGAAAAGCTCGGTCCCCGAGGCTGCGGCTTGGGCAAGACCCGGCCACAAGGTCGCAGAGGCCCCGGTCGCAGCTGCCGTCTTCAGCAGCGTTCGGCGGTTCAAGAGCTCCATGCAGTTTCCTTTTCATGTCTGGTATATTTTTGATACCAGCAATCTATTAGATGATTTAGGGTTGGAAAAGGAGGCACCATTTGGTAACCATGGCCTTCAACGATCACAGTACCGCGAGATGGCCATGTCCCTTGACGACGCGCACGAACCGCACCGGATTTCGTTTGACCCGGCCACTTGCCCCGTGCGGCAGGTGCTGGACGGGGTCAGCGACAAATGGTCGATCCTGGTGATGGCGGCCTTGTCGATGTCATCGCGGCGGTTTTCGGAACTGCGCCGCGACATCCCCGATGTGTCGCAGAAGATGCTGACCCACACGCTGCGCAAGCTGGAGCGAGACGGGCTCCTGGAGCGGATCGTGACCCCGACCGCCCCGCCGCGGGTGGATTATCGGCTGCGGCCCTTGGGCGAAAGCCTGTTCGTGCGGCTCTCCAGCATGGCGCGCTGGGTCATTGAAAACCGGGCCGAGATTGATGCGGCCCGGGCCGAGTTTGACGCGCGGAAATGATCTGACCACGGGTCCGGTGCGGAATTGCTGGCGCGGCTGACCAGGCCGCACCAGCATATCGCTTACAGACCTCGGCCGCGATACTTCTTGCCCCAGATGCCGGATTTGCCCGGAGCCATGATCGAATTGGGGTCAAGCGCATCCTTGATCGCCTCGTGGAAGTTGAGCAGCGCGCCGTCCCCCCAGTTGAACGTGGCCATCACGTCATCCATCAGGGCATTGTGCGTGCGGTATTCGCCATAGCCTGCGGCAGCGGCCTCCTTGATCAGCAACCGCATCAGGTCCAGCGTTTCCTTCCGGTCCGATTGCTTCGACTTGTCATAAAGGAACAGGCAGATGTGGTGCATCTCGCGCAGGCCGATGATGAATTGCGCGGCATAGTCCTTGTTGAACTGGTCCGATCGGGC
This sequence comes from Tabrizicola sp., assembly GCA_025458105.1. Lineage (GTDB taxonomy): Bacteria > Pseudomonadota > Alphaproteobacteria > Rhodobacterales > Rhodobacteraceae > Tabrizicola. The sequence continues at coordinate 35,704 of JALOTD010000093.1, forward strand.
CTTGACCATGGTGGACTGCCGCATGGCATCGGCCCCGTCCACAGCCGAGATCGGCGAGAAGGACACATGCGCGCCGTGGGGCAGCCAATCCATCAGCTTCATCTCGTCCAGGGACGGGATGCCGTTGTTGATCTTGTGCCGGTCCTGCAGCACATGGGCACCGCGGTCGCCATTATCCTCGGTCCGGTCGCGGTTGGTAAAGAACTTCGCCCCCGGAATCTGACCAAAGACCTGCTGGATGATGCCCCAGGCCATCTGGATCATCTCTTCCGGGCCATAGAGCGTGCCGTAGAAGTTCCAGTAGCCCAGGTTCAGCGCCGCCTTCATCTTTTCGATGGACTCGGCGGTCAGTGGGCCTGGGTCGTCCTGCCATTCCGTGCGCTTGGACACCACGCCCGCATCAAGGATGATGTTGCGCACCACCGGCACGTTCTGGATTGGGAACATGTTGATGCGCAGGGGCAGCATCGTGTCCATGATCGCGCCAAGGTCTTCCTCGCGGTCGAAGGTGACCAGATAGGTCATCGAGGCAGGGGGGCGTTGCATCAGGCCAATGCCCATCTTGGTCACGATGCCAAGGTTGGACTGGGTGAACAGTCCATCGGGATAGGGACCAAAGCCGTAGGGAAAGAGTTGCCAGGTGTTCGACCCCGGCACGGCCCCCATCCCTGTCCGCATGATGCGACCCGTGGGCAGCACCACCTCCAGCCCCGTCTGCCACATGAAATGGTCGCCGTAAGGCGTGTAGCCCACGCCGCGTTCCAGCGTGTTGCCGACGATCGAGCCCCAGCCCAGATCGGGCGTGTCGATCATTAGGATGGAATTGGTGGCCTTCAGATGATTGGCCAGATCGAAATAGGTGACACCCGGTTCCACCAGCGCATAACCAAACTTCTCGTTCACTTCGAGGATGCGGTTCATCCGGCGGCCCATGTCCACCACCGCTGCCCCCTTCAGGCGGGGCGATTTGCCACCGTAACCGTTGTTCTGACCGGTCGAGATCGGCGACAGAGGCAGGCCGAATTCATTGGCGATGGCGACGATGGTCTGCACATCCTCGGGCGAGCCTGGGTAAAGCACAACGCTGGGCGCGTTGTTCTGCGATGGCTCCAGCGGGTAAAGATCGATGTAGCCTGAAAGTGTCTCAAGATCCGAGACGACATTGTCTGCCCCAAGCGCCTTGACCAGCTTTGCCAGCGCCCGGTCAAAGACGGCGGCATCCATATCCTCCCATTTCACGGTGCGGTGGTGGTCTTCCGAGCCCGGCCTTCCTTACGTCGCGGATGATTCTTCACAAAGGCTCAAACGTATACCAACGCTAGATCAGAAACCAATATTGCCCAATAAGGCACTTTTCAGTAACCGACCCAAGGACCGAGCGCCGGGGTGTCAGGCAGCTTGAGCAGCAGAAATACGCGTCATGAAATCGTGGAGAGCCTTGTTGACCGCTTCCGGCTTTTCGATCTGCGGGGTGTGGCCGCAGTCTTCCAGCACGATCAATGTCGCGTTCCGTGCCAGTCTTGCGGCTTCTTCGCTGTGCTTCAGCGGCAAAACGGCGTCCTGGCGCCCGTGCAGGATAAGCATCGGCACATCCAGCGTGGACAGAAGCTTGTGGCTGGGTGCCCAGGCTGATTTCCGTTGTCCGAAGACGTTTGTCGTGGCGCGCAGGGTGGCGAGGAACGCGGTTGCACCCCCCTTCTTGAACTGGTTGCGCAGCAGGTCATCGTACAGATCGCCGCTGACACAGCCTTTGTCTTTCACAATCGCCGACAGCATCAGATCGACGCCCTTCTGACTGGGCTTGTTCATCACCTCGCCCAGAAACGGCAGGGTCATCATGCGGAAGGCCGGAAACACCTCTCGCCCCAGCGAGGCGGAATTGGCCAGAACCACCCCCTTGACGCGCCCCGGGGCCAGACCCGCAACCCGCAGCGACAAGGCCCCACCCATCGAATTCCCCGCCGCGATGAACTGGTCCAATCTCAGCGCATCGGCAAAGGCCAGAAGCCAACGAGCATAGCTTTCCCAGTCTTCGGTCTTGCCGGTCAGACCTGACAGCCCGTGGTTCGGCGCGTCCCAGGCGATGATCCGATGGGTTCCCCCCAAATCAGCCAGTTGCGCCGACCAAAGCTCCAGCGAGCCCGCAATCCCATGGCTCAGCACGATGGGCAGGCCCGGACCGCCGCTGTCGCGATAGCGGATCCTGAGGCCGGAAACATCGATGTACCGGTCAGCCATCGTCACTCCCTCAGACGCAGCCGCTTGCGCAAGGACAAGGGTTCATCCCGCCCCCGGTCCAGCCAGAGGCCCACCAACCCGCGCGGGAGGTAAAGGGCGAAGAGGATCGCCACGATCCCGATGCCCGCCAGATACCAGGCCCCGAAGTCGCCAAAGATTTCCTGCAGGGCAAAGAACAGAAGCGCGCCAAGGATCGGCCCGATGAAGGTGCCGATGCCGCCAACGAGCACCATGAACAGCATGAAGACCGACCATTGCACGCCAAAGGACGTGCGGGGCTGAAAGGTAATGGCCGACGCCAGCCAGAGCGCACCGGCCAGAGCGCAGCCAACCGAGGCGATGATGTAGATCCGCTGCTTGACCTGAAAGGTCGAGATCCCGATGGAGGCAGCGGCGTCCTCGTCATCCCGGATCGCCTGGCTTTCCGCGCCGATCCGGCGCTGCAGCAGAACCCACGTGCCCCCCACCATCACGACCATGCTGCCCAGGGACAGAAGATACAGCACCATGCGGCGCAGATCGGGGTCATAGGCATTCAGTGCCAGCAGCGAGGTGCCGGTTTCCCCCTGCACGATCGGATCGAACATCACGATGGACCGGATGGTTTCGGCGATCACCCAGGTGGCCACGGCGAACTCACCCGCCTTCATGCGCAGCATGAACCACGACAAGGCCCAGGCCACGACACCCGTCAGGGCAGCGGCCAGAAAGATCGTCGGAAAAGGTGGCAGGCCTGCCTCGACCAGCCGGACCAGGGCATAGCCCCCCAGACCGATGAACGCTTGTTGGCCAACCGACACCAGCCCGGCATAGCCCGCCAGCAGGTTCCACATCACGGCGAACATCACCAGGATGAAGAGGTAGATCAGCTTGTCGACGATCAGTGCGGACCCAAGCCAGGGCAAAGTGACAAGCGCCAGAAGGACGATTCCGACAAGGACCAAGAGCCTGCGGTCCGATGCCGCCATGGGCAGGGTTTGGGCGGGTGTCATGCTTGGCTCCGCGACAGGTCAGGTTTGTTGAAGACAGCCTTAAGGGCCGCACGCCAGCCGCCCCGCTCGGACGCGGCGACGTGCATCAGCCGCCAGCCGAGCACGGCCAGAAACACCAGATGCCCCGCGAGGATAGAGATCTGCGGCGAGATCAGCGCGCCCAGTGCCTGCACCACGCCCAACACGATCCCGCCGATCAGCGTGCCGCGCAGCGACCCGATCCCGCCGATCACTACCGCCTCGAAGGCAAAGATCAGCATCATCGGCCCGGAAAACGGCGTCACCTGCGCCCGCATCGCCAGAAAGATCCCGGCAAGCCCTGCCAGCGCCACGGCAATGGCTGCTGCCCAGCGGTGCACCTTGCGCGGATCGACGCCGCACAGGCTGGCCGCTTCGGCGTCGGTCGACGTGGACCGCACCGCGCGGCCAAAGGCCGTCCGCGTCAAGAGCAGATGCAACGACCCCAGCACGAGGACAGCAGTGGCAAACATGTAGACGGGCAACTGGCCGACAATGATGCCACCGGGCAGTTGCCAACTGGACCAGGACAGGTTGCCGATATGCGCGCCCAACGATTGCGTGTTCGACCCAAAAGCTGCGAACATGCCGTTCTGCAGCGCAGCCCCAAGGCCGATGGTTGTCAGGATCGGGATCAGGAACCCGCCGGCCAGCGCGCGCTCAAAGATGAAGCGCTGCATCAGCCAGCCAAGCGCCGCCATGCCGATCAGGGTGATCACGATGGCCAGCGGCACGACGACGCCTGCGCTTTGCACCAGCCAAAGTGACCCGAGCGCGCCCAGCACCGCCATATCGCCATGGGCCAGGTTGATGAACCGCACGACACCGAACATCAGCGACAGGCCCGCCGCAAGGACGGCATAATAGCCGCCCAAGAGGATGCCCTGGATCAGACTGTCAAGCATGGCTCGGCTCCTCGGCCTTGTGGATGCCGAAGTAGGCATCCGTGATCTGCTGGCGGCTCAGGGTGGCAGGCGTGCCGTCAAGCTCCAGCACGCCTTCGGCGATGCAGATCAGGCGGCTGGCAAAGCCCATCGCACGGGTCAGGTCCTGTTCCACCACGATCAGGGTCACTTGACCTTTCAGCCCGGCCAGAGATTCATAAAGCCCTTCGACCGCAGCAGGCGACAGACCCAGCGAGACCTCGTCCAGAAGGATGACCGAAGGGTTGGAGATCAGCGCCCGACCGATCGCCACTGCCTGCCGCTGACCGCCTGAAAGACCGCCTGCAAGCCTGCCCAGGAGTGGGGTCAGTTGCGGAAAGGCGTCGCAGACGGTGGAAAGCGTCCAGTCTCCCTTGCGGCCGTTCTCGGCGGCAATCATCAGGTTTTCCGCAACCGTCATGTCGCCAAAGAGGCGGCGGCCTTCGGGTGACAGCGCAATTCCTGCCTTCACACGCTCATGCGCGGGCATGGTAGTGACCGGCGCGCCGTGCAGCAGAATGCCGCCTTCGGCCACCGGATGCAGACCCGCGATCATGCGCATCAGCGTGGTCTTTCCCGCGCCATTTGCCCCGATCACGGCCAGCACTTCGTTGGGCTCGACCGTCAGGGACAGGCCCTTGATCGCCTGCAACTGCCCGTGGCGACCAACAAGGTCGGTCAATGTCAAGGCTGGTTTCTGGGCTGAGGTCATTCCGGGCTGCTCCCCAGATATGCGCGTTGTACTTCGGGGTGGGCCATCACATCGCGGGGGTCGCCCTGGGCCAACACCCGCCCCTCGGCCATGCAGACCAGCCGCGTGACCACACGCAGTAGCGCGTGCAGGATGTGTTCGATCCAGACCACCGTCAGACCATCCGCCTGCAGGCTGCGGATCAGATCCACCAGCGCCACCAGTTCCGCCTCGGTCAGGCCACCGCCGATTTCATCCAGCAGGATGACGTTTGGCTGTGTGGCCAGCGCGCGCGCGACCTCAAGCCGCTTGCGGTCCAAGAGGCCGAGTGCCGCAGCCGGGCGGTTCGCCAAAGGCATCAGACCCGTCCGACGTAATATGTCCGCAGCTTCTGCGGTGGCCCGTGTCTGGTCCATCCCCGCACCCGCGCGGGCAGCGACATGGACGTTCTCGAAAACCGTCATCCCCAGAAAGGGCTTCGGCACCTGATGGGTACGGGCCAGTCCCAACCGGCAACGTTCGGCGGCAGACGTGCCGGAAAGGTCGCGCCCGCCAAGCTGAATGGCCCCGGAACTGACCGGAAACGACCCGGCAAGCGCGCCGAACAGCGTGGTCTTGCCCGCGCCGTTCGGCCCGACAACGCCGACGGCCTCACCCGGCATGACATGAAAATCGACGTCGAACAGCACCTTCAGCGCGCCGAAGGATTTATTCACTCCCTTGGCCCTGAGAATGGGTTCGACCGTCATGGCTGGCATCATCACGCGCTTCGTTCCTTTCTGTCCGCACGCAGAGAATGGGGGCGGGTTTCGCACCCGCCCCGTCTTGAATCAGCTCAGCCGAAGGCCAGCGGCTTGAACTCGGAGGTCAGCTGGATCTGCGGGAAGTCGGCGTTCGACACGAGGTCAAGCTGGAACTGGAACGGCCCTTCGCTGGCCTTGTTCCACTGCCCGCCTGCCAGGCCGCTGACAGCGCAGTTGTGCATCGGGCCGGTGCCGAAATCGACGGTGCCTACTGCGGTTTCTGCCTTCAGCTTGGGCAGTGTCGCTGCCATCGCTTCCTTGTCTTTGGGGCTGCCTGCCTGCACCGCCAGCGCAAGGGCGGCATCGAAGAGCGAGGCGGAAGCACCAAGCGCCTGCGCCCACTGCGCGCCCGTCGCGGCCTCATAGCCTGCGCCAAGTTCGGCGTTGGTCATGCCTGTCGCGGCCGAGGCAAACGGGAAGGCAGGGTGCCAGTAGACGCCGGTGCAAAGGCCCTGACCAAGGTCCCCGAGCCCTTCCATTTCGGCCGCAAACAGCCCGGCCTTGGCCATCTGCATGATCTTCAGCTGCTGGGCCAGACCCTGCTGCGCCGCCTGGCGCCAGAACACCGGAAAGTCCGGCGGGAAGGGGAAGCAGACCACGATCTCCACGCCTGCATCCTTGAAGGCGTTGATCTGGGTGCTGAAATCCTGGCTCATGTTCTCGTACGGACCGGCATCGACAACCTCCCAACCGGCTTCGGCCAGCTTGGGCAGCAGGCCTGCCCGGATCGCATTGCCATCGGCGTCCGACGGAACCAGCGTGCCGACCTTCTTGTTGGTCTCAAGCAAGGACCACTGGCCATTGTAGAGGTTGAGGAAGTTCGCCGAACCGAACGAATAGTGGAAAGTCCACTTGAACGACTGCGCATCGGGCTTGCCGCCACGCCCGAAATAGAACGCCTCCCACGGGGCGACGGTCGACAGGCAGGGGGTCGCGCCCGCCTCGCAGGCATCCGACACCGGGTTGACGGTTTCCGGGGCCGAGTGGGTCAGGATCAGGTCAGGGGCTTCCGAATTGATCATGTCACGGGTGATCTGGCTGGCGCGCACCGGGTCCGACTGGGTGTCGGCTGTGATGATCTCGACGTTCATCTTGGTGCCGTTCACGTCGATGCCGCTGGCGAGGTTGGCCTTGATCGCCTCGATCAGCCAGCCATCATGCGCACCGAAGATGCCCAGCGGGCCCGACTGCGGCCCGATATAGCCGATCTTGAAGGTGGCCGCGTCCTGACCGAAGGCGCGCGTCCCGATCAGCGGTGCGGCCAGGGCCGAACCAGCGATCAGGCGGTTGAAGCTGCGGCGGCTGATGCCGTTCGCGGATGGCAAGGCAAACTTCGTCATGGGTTCCTCCGAGTTAATGCGTGCAGCGGCTTTCCTGCCCCTGCATCGGTTATTGGGTCCTTCACCGAGGCCGCCCGCTCTTCTTCGAGTGGCGGCAATCGGGGTTACATGCGCACAATCGCCTTCACGGTTGTGCCGGCGTGGCTGTCGTGGATGGCTGTGTTGATGTCGGCAAAGTCGTAGAACTTGACCAACCGGTCGAAGGGGAAGCGCCCCGCCTGCCACAGCGAGATCAGCGTCGGGATGAAGCTGTCGGGATTGGATTGCCCTTCGACCACCCCGATCAGCTTCTTGCCCATCGACATGAACCCGGTGTTGTCGACCGAGATTTCCGAGCCCGGCATCGGGGCACCCAGGATCGCGCAGGTGCCGCGCGGGGCAAGGGCATCCACGGCTTGCCGGATCACCGCAGGCAGTCCCGTCGTGTCGAGCGAATAGTTCACCCCGCCGGTCAGCGCGTGGATCTGGCCCACGACATCGTCGGTTTTGGCGTTGATCGTGTGGGTGGCCCCCAACTCGCGCGCCAGGTCAAGGCGGCTGTCGTGCATGTCGACCGCGATGATCGTGGTCGCACCCTGCACCACCGCACCCATGACCGCCGACAGCCCGACCGAACCCGCACCGAAGACGACGAAGCTCTTGCCCGGCTGCACTTTTAGCGCGTTCATCACCGTGCCCGCCCCGGTCTGGATGCCGCAGGCCAAGGGGCCGAGGAGGTCCAGCTGCGCTGCAGGGTCCACTTTCACCACGTTTGCCTCGTGGCAGATGGCGTGGCTTGCCCAGGACGACTGCCCGAAGAAGTTGGAATGGATCTTCTCGGCCCCCTTGCTGATCGCAACCGACCCATCGGCGCGGGTGGCGAAGAAGTTGCGGGGGAAGAACTCGTAGCAATACGAGATGTCATGGTCGCGGCACGAAGGGCAAGTGCCGCAGGAATTGAAGGTCATGACGACATGATCGCCCGCCTTCACCTTCTTCACGGCACTGCCGACACGCTCCACGATCCCTGCGCCCTCATGCCCCAGAACAACGGGCATCGGGGTGGGCAGGTGGCCCGCCATCACCACCAGATCGGTGTGGCAGACCCCGGTGGCAACCACCTTGACCAGAATCTCGTCAGGGCGAGGTTCTTCCAGAGCGATCGTTTCGATCGACAAATCTTGCCCTGCGCCGCGCGCGACCGCGGCCCGGATTTGAACAGTCATTTTGCTTACCTGCGTTTGGTGGTCGATCAGAACGGATACATCACGGCGTCGGGACGCGAGGTGATCCAGACCCATTGCGTGAACTCTTCCCAGATCGCCGGGCCCGAGATGCGGCTGCCGTTGCCGGACTTGCCGCGCCCGCCGAAGGGGGCGTTCGGGCTGGCCATGACGGTCTGGTCGTTGATGTGCAGATGGCCGACCTTCAGGCGCATCCCCATGCGGCGGGCGCGGTTCACGTCCTTGGCGATGATCCCCGCGGCAAGGCCGAATTCCGACATGTTGGCCAGTTGGATCGCGTGTTCGTCGTTGTCATAGGCGACGACGACGGCCACGGGGCCAAAGATTTCCTCCTCGAAGGCCCGCATGCCCGGCTTTACGCCTGACAGAACGGTCGCCGGGAACATCCGCCCCTTGGGCGTGCCGCCTGCCAGAAGCTTGGCCCCCTTGGCGACTGCATCATCGACAATCGCCTTCACCAGCGCCGCTTGCCCGTCCGAGATCAACGGCCCCAACGCGCATTGTTCGGTTGCCGGGTTGCCCACCGGCAGACGGCTGGCCTTGGCGGCCAGTTCTGTGGCCAGTTGGTCGGCCATCGCAGCGGGCGCAAGGATCAGGCCTGTTGCCATGCAGATCTGCCCCTGGTGCAGCCAGGTGCCCCAGGCCGCATTGGCCGCCGCCAGCGCAAAGTCGGCGTCGTCCTGGATGATCAGGGCGTTCTTGCCACCCAATTCCAGCTGCACTTTCTTGAGGTTCCGCCCACAGGCCTCGCCCACCTTGGCCCCCACACCGGGCGACCCGGTGAAGGACACCATGGCGATGTTCGGATCCTCGCAAAGCGCAGTGCCCACCTCGGCCCCGCCGGGGATGATGTGCAAGAGGTCCTTCGGCAGCCCCGCCTCTTCGAAGATGCGGGCGATGATGATGCCGCCGCTGATCGGCGTGCGCGGATCGGGCTTGTGGACCACGGCGTTGCCGGTGGCCAGTGCCGCCGCAATCGCGCGGACCGACAGGATCAGCGGGAAGTTGAAGGGCGAAATCACCCCGACGACGCCATGCGCCACGCGGATCACCTCTTCGTCGCGGCCATCCAGCGATTGCACGACCTTGCGGGTCTCTTCCGTGGCCGCCACGGCAGCAGCCCGCAGGAAACCGGCGGAATGTTCAATCTCGATGGCGGCCTTGGGGTAGATTGAGCCCGACTCGCGGATGATCCAGGGGATCAGCTCGTCACGGTTCGCCTCAAGGATATCGGCCGTTGCGTTCAGGATACGGGCACGCTCGGCCGGGGCAGTGGCCTCCCATGAAGGCTGGGCGGCAGCGGCGGCTGCAGCAGCGCTGGCGACATCGGCCTTGTTGCCATTGCCCACCTTTGCGACGTGGCTGCCGTCGGCAGGCGCGGTCACCTCATAGGCCCCGCCGTTCGCAGCGCCCCAGCCACCGGAGAAGATCTTTCCTTCCCATGCGTCCTGCGACAGAAAAATCGGTGCTGATCCGTCCATGTCTCTCTCCCTGTTTCAACCGGCGCATTCGACGCTGACTGGCATCCGCGATGCATGTCAGCTGTTGCTGCCGTGCTCCTCCCTGAGCGGTGTGGGCAGAGCGGGTCAGATTGGGTTCGTTTTGCAACAAATAATTATGAGTTACATCTATATGAACTTAAGTTGCTGAAATGCTGCCAAAAATTTTGAACATGTTGCTTTGGCAGGATTTTCATGTAAATGAGAAATGCGGATCGATGTTCATGAAATGATGAAAAAATGTCCAAGCGCATCACCTTGACCGAAGCGTCGCGCTCTTGAAGGAGGGCGCGGCCCCGACGCTGGAGGATCTGGCAGGCGCGCTGCAATTCGCGCTGGGCGATGGCCGCATCTGGCTCAGCGACGAGCGAATGGTCATGATGCAGACAGCCATTCTGGGCTTGCTCAGGCGCGATGTGATCAACGTGGTGGGCCTGGATCGGGCGCGCAGCCTGTTCTACCGCACCGGATGGTCCCAGGGTCAGCGCTATGCCGATCTGGTCCGCAAACGGTTCCGGCAGGATGACCTGACCGCCGCGCTTGCCGCCGGGCCGCGCCTTCACACGATGGAAGGCTTCGTCAAGGTCACCACCAAGCGGTTCGAGTTCGACATAAAGCGTGGCCACTACCACGGCGAGTTCCATTGGCACGACAGCACCGAAGCGGTCGAACACCTGCAGGCCTTCGGAGTATCCGACTGCCCGACCTGCTGGATGCAGGTCGGCGCACCTGCCGGGTTCACCACGTCCCTTCTTGGTCAGCCCGTGATCTTCCGCGAAGTCGAGTGCATGGGAATGGGGGCGGAGCGTTGCGTCGTCATCGGGCGCAATGCGGCGGCCTGGGGCAAGGACGTCCCCGAGCTGGACGAATTCGCGCCCGCCACGACACGGCCACGCGCCAAACCGTGGAACCCTGCCACCACCGAGCCGAAATCCCCCACGCTAACTGTGCCGCACCCGATCATCGGCAAAAGCGCCGCCATCGAACGGGCGCGCCGTCTTCTGGAGCGGGTGGCGGGCTATGACGAGCCGGTGATGTTCATGGGCGAGCCCGGCACCGGCAAGGAGTTCTTCGCGCGTCGCCTGCACGAGATCGGCCGAACACCGAAGGCGCCCTTCGTGACGGTCAACTGTGACGCGTTCTCCAGTGGTTACGCCGACACTCCGCTGTTCGGAAAGGGCGGGGCCGTCGAACGCGCACAGGGTGGGACCTTGTTCCTGAACGACCTGCTATCTTTGCCGCGCCCCTTGCAGTCTCAGCTTGCTGCCCATCTGGGCGAGGGAGCGCCGCTCCTTAAATCGACGCGCGTGATGTCGGCGATTGGCGCCGGCCCTCGCGACCTTGTCACCTCTGGCGCATTTCGGACCGACCTCTACTTCCGCCTGTCGCTTTTGCCGATTGTCATTCCGCCCTTGCGTGACCGACGCGATGACCTGCCGATGTTGATCGACCACTTCGTGCTGACCCACAGCCGCACTCACCGAAAGCCGCTGCGCCAGATCACCGCCGCCGCGCGCGATCTGCTGATGCGCTACGACTTTCCCGGCAACGTGCGCGAGTTGTCCAACATGATCGAACGCGGCGTGATCTATGCCGAACCGGGGGGTGATCTGGAGATTTCGCACATCTTCACGGGCATCGAGCAGCTGCCTGAGTTTGTCGAAGGCCTGCACGCCTCGGGCCGGATCGTGCGGCGCAGTCCCCAAGGGGCGTTGGGCGGGCCGATCGAAGGGCGCACCTTCGACGAGTTGGAGATTGACACCTATCGGGCCGCTCTTGCCGCCGCCGATGGCAATGTCTCGGCCGCGGCACGGGCGCTTGGGCTCAGCCGGGCCAAGCTGGATTACCGGCTGGCAAAGCTGGGGCTTTCTCGCAGGACCTGACAGCCAAAGCAGCCGCGATGTGTTAGCGCAGATCACGCTCGAACCCTGCGCGGTAGGCAGCGGGCGACAGACCCATTGCCCGGCGAAAGGCACGCGAGAAATAGGACGGGTCATCAAAGCCTAAGCCATAGCCGACCGAGGCCACCGAGGCCCGGGTATAGACAAGCAGCCGGCAGGCCTCGCGGATCACGGCTGCCTCAAGGATCCGCGCCCCTGACATGCCGGAGCTGACTTGACAGATCCGGCTCAGGTGGCGTTCGGACACGCCGATCTCGCGGGCATAGTCGGTCAGCCGCCAGCGGTCGCGCAGATGCAGGTCCAAAAGCGCCAGGAACCGCTGGAACCGCGGGTCCATCGTCTCGGACGTGCCCACCGTCGCATGGTCCATGTCGCGCAGGACAAGGCAGGCCAGCTGGCACGCAAGCGCCCGCAGCATGACCGATCGCACCGGGCGGGAAGCGCCGTGCTCGGCTTCGATCTCGCGGAACAGGGCGAACGTCCCGGCCGAAGCGCTGGTGGTCCTCCCCAGCCCAAGCGCCGTTTGCTGCGTCACGGCCGGGTCCAGCAGGTCGGGCAGCGTCTGCAAGGGCACTGTCAGCACCCAGCCCGAGGTGCCTGCCGCAAAGGAAAAGCCGTGCACCATCCCGGCGGGCACATTCAGCAGGAAGGGCGGTTCGGTCTGCAGGGTCTGTCCATCCAGCTCGATCCGGACGTCACCTGCCTCAATCAGAAAGAACTGGTGCAGATGCCGATGGCGATGCACAGCGATCTGCCAGTCAAGGCCCGCAGCGCGATGGGTGATCGTTTCGATGTGCAGGACATCAGGAAAGGCGCTGTCTTCACCATAAAGGTGCCAGACCGGAATGGCCCGGGCGGAGGGGCTGACACCAGGGGCATGGGATGGCTGCGGCATGTCCGAAAAGTACCATGCTTTGTTCAGCACGTCCATTCCCGACACACCAGTTCATCTTTACGCACAAGCGACGTCGTTAAGAAATCGGATATGGGAGTGTCCCCTTGCAGACCGATGTTGCCATCATTGGTGGAGGTCCGGCGGGCCTGCTGCTGTCGCAGCTCTTGATGAAGGCGGGCATTCGTACCGTGGTGCTTGAGCGCAAGCCGCGCGACTATGTCCTGTCGCGCATTCGGGCCGGTGTGCTGGAATGGGGCTCCGTGGAACTGCTTGAAGAGGCCGGGGTCGGCGATCGCATGCACAAGGAGGGTCAGCCGCACCACGGCTGCTACCTGACCTCGGATGACAGGATGATCCGCATCGACTTTCTCGAAGGCTGCGGCAAGCAGGTCATGGTCTACGGCCAGACCGAAGTGACGCGCGATCTTTATGAGGCGCAAGAGGCCCTTGGCGCTACGATCCTGCACGAGGTTGACGACGTCGCCCTGCATGACCTGCAGTCGGAAGCGCCCTTTGTGACCTTCACCCGTGAAGGCGCGCAGCACCGCCTCGACTGCGCCTATGTCGCGGGATGCGACGGCTTTCACGGCATTAGCCGCCCAAGCATCCCGGCCGAAGTCCGGCAAGAGTTTGAGAAGGTCTATCCCTTTGGCTGGCTTGGAATTCTTTCAAGAACTCCGCCTGTCCACGAAGAACTGATCTACGCCAACCATACGCGCGGCTTCGCACTGGCCTCGATGCGCAACCCGATGCTGTCGCGCTATTACATTCAGGTGCCGCTGAACGACCGGGTCGAAGACTGGTCCGATGACGCCTTCTGGGAAGAACTGCGCCGCCGGCTGCCAACCGAAGTGGCCGAAACCCTTGTCACCGGCCCCTCGATCGAAAAGAGCATCGCGCCCCTGCGTAGCTTTGTGTGCGAGCCGATGCAGTGGGGTCGTCTGTTCCTGTGCGGCGATGCGGCCCATATCGTACCGCCAACCGGAGCCAAGGGCCTGAACCTGGCGGTTTCGGACGTCTTCTACCTCAGCCGCGCGCTCAAGGCCCAGTATAACGGCGGCGACGGGACGCTGCTGACCAGCTATGGCGCCGATGCGCTGCAGCGGGTGTGGAAGGCGATGCGCTTTTCCTGGTCCATGACAACCATGCTGCACGACTTCCCCGGACAAAGCGCCTTTGATCGGCGCGTGCAGCGGGTGGAACTCGACACTCTGGCAAACTCCGCCGCCGCCCGAGGTATCCTGGCGGAAAACTACACCGGGCTGCCCTACTGATGAAGGACAAGATATCATAATCTCTAGGGTATGAATTGCTACCGACATTTTATTATCCTGGATCATAATTGACCAGTATACCCGAAATGGGAGCGTGCTACATGCCGTCCGGTTTGGCCAAGGCGACCGGGGCGGCCACGGGAAGGAAGACCAAGGCTGACCGCCGCAACACAGGGAGGAAATCATGAAGATCACCTACACAAAGGCCGCGCGCTGGATTTCGGCCGCAGCCCTTGCCTCGGCCCTGACGGTCTCGGGCGCCTGGGCACAAGAGGTCGTGCTCAAGCTGCACCAGATGCTGCCTGCCCAGGCACCGATCCCGTCGCAGGTGCTGCAGCCCTGGATGGACAAGATCACCGCTGAATCTGGTGGCCGGATCGTCTTTGAGCACTATCCGGCAATGCAGCTGGGCGGCAAACCGCCAGAGCTTGTCGATCAGGTGGTCGACGGCGTGGCCGATATCATCTGGACGCTGCCCGGCTATACCCCCGGGCGCTTTCCGCGCACCGAAGTGATCGAACTGCCCTTCCTTGTGAACGATGCCGAGACCGCGTCTCGCGTCCTCTACACGCTGGGCGAGAAGTACATGTTCGACACAGAGTACGCTGACTACAAGGTGCTGGCGCTGTTCACCCATGGCCCGGGCCTGATCCATTCCAAGACGCCGATCCTCAAGCCGGCGGACCTTGCAGGCGTCAAGCTGCGCGCGCCGACGCGGGTTACGAACATGATGGTCACCAGCCTTGGGGCGACACCCGTCGGCATGCCCGTTCCCGCGGTGCCCGAGTCGCTCTCCAAGGGCGTGATCGACGCCACCATGCTTCCCTGGGAAGTGACCGGCGCGCTCAAGACCTCGGAACTGGTGACGAACCACACCGAATTCACCGGCAAGGCGATGTATGTCGGCGCCTTCCTGATCGCCATGAACAAAGAGCGCTATGACGCACTGCCCGATGACCTCAAGGCGGTCATCGACGCCAATTCCGGGGTCGAATTCTCGGCCATGGCTGGCCGGATCGGCCAGGAGGCAGATGCCAAGGCCCGTCAGATCGCCGTGGACCTAGGCAACTCCATCACCGTCCTTGACGCCGCGCAATCGGCCGAGTGGGAGGCCGCGGCCAAGCCGACCTATGATGCCTGGATCGCGGAATCGGCCGCCGCTGGCTTCGACGGACAAGCCCTGCTGAACGACGCTTTGGGCCTTCTGGCACAGTAAGCCGTCGACTTACCCGCGCCGAGCCTTGCCCAAGGCAGATGCCCGGCGCGGGTTTTCCTTTCTGATTTTGCGCTGGGGAGGGCGGCAGATGAAGAAACTTGCCTACGGGCTGGCCAATGGAACGGCATTGCTTGGCGGCGCGGTGCTGGTGCTGATCATCCTGATGACGGTCACCAGTGTCATCGGCCGCGCGCTTGTGCCACTCGGGCTTGGCCCGGTGCCCGGCGATTTCGAGCTGACCGAGATGGGCATCGCCTTTGCCGTCTTCTGCTTTCTGCCGCTGTGTCAGCTTGTTGCAGGTCATGCCACGGTGGATGTCTTCACCGCGGGGCTTGGCGCGCAAGCGAACCGCATCTTGCTGGCCATTTGGGAAGTGGCGCTGACCGCCACCGTCGTCTTCATCGCCTGGCGGCTTTATGAAGGCTTCCTGGGCAAGCTTGGCAACAACGAGATCACGATGCTGCTGCAGTTCCCGGTCTGGTGGGGCTATGCGGCGGCGCTTGTGCCTGCAGGTATCGGTGTCATCGTGGGTCTTTGGTCCGCAGCAGACCGTGTCCGGTCCGCTCTGACGGGGCAGGACACCCGCACCGTTGAGGGAGCAAACCATTGAGCGGCGTCGAGCTTGGGCTTCTGGCCTTTCCGGTCCTGTTGGGGCTGATCTTCCTGCGCGCGCCCATCGGCCTTGCCATGCTGATCGTCGGCGTTTTCGGGATGTGGATGGTGACGGGCAGCCCCAACATCGTCCTGTCCAAGTTCAAGACCGAGACATTCTCGACCTTCTCCAGCCATTCGCTGTCGATCATCCCGATCTTCCTCTTGATGGGGCATCTGGCGGGTCTCGGCGGCATGAGCCGGGCGCTCTTCAAGGCCGCCGAAGCCTGGCTCGGCCACCGCAAGGGCGGCACGGCCATGGCCGCCATCGGGGCTTGTGCCGGCTTTGGCTCGATCTGCGGTTCCTCCGTGGCGACGGCGGCGACGATGGCGCAGGTGGCACTGCCGGAACTGCGCCGGGCGGGCTATTCGGGCGGACTGTCCACCGCAACTCTGGCGGCGGGCGGCACGCTTGGGATCCTGATCCCGCCCTCGGTCGTGCTGGTGATCTATGCCACGCTGACCGAGACGAACATTGCCAAGCTGTTCCTCGCGGCCTTCATCCCCGGCATCATGGCGGCCATCGGCTACATGCTGGTCATCGCGGTCTATGTCCGGCTTTACCCCGACTCGGCCGGCAGCCTGCCCCGCATGCCCTACCGCGAGCGGTTCCGGGCGCTGTTCGACGTCTGGCCGGTCATGCTGATCTTCCTGTCGGTGGTGGGCGGCATCTATACCGGCATCTTCAACCCGACCGAAGGTGCCTCGGTCGGCGCGCTGGGTACCGGGCTGGTTGCCTGGGCCTCCGGTGGGCTGGATTGGCCGCGGCTGAAGGCAGCGTTGATGTCCACGGCTTCTGGCACAGCGATGATCTTCCTGATCGTGCTGGGCGCTGGGTTCTTTAACGCCTTCCTCGCCCTGACGCAGATGCCGCAGATGGCCTCTGCCTGGATCGTGGAGCAGGGCTTTGGCCCCTGGCTGGTCCTCGCCTGCATCCTGCTGATCTACCTTGTGCTTGGCTGCATCATGGACAGCCTGTCGATGATCCTTCTGACGATTCCGATCTTCTACCCAGTCATGTTGGCGCTGGATTTCGGAATGTCGCCGGAACACATGGCCATCTGGTTCGGCATCCTGGTGCTAATCGTGGTCGAGGTCGGCATGATCACCCCGCCGGTCGGGATGAACCTCTTCGTCATCAACGCCATCGACCGCACCACCCCAATCCGGCAGACCTATGGGGCGGTGATGTTCTTCGTGGGCACCGACCTTGCACGCGTCGTCCTTCTGGTGCTGGTGCCTGGGATCACGCTGTTCCTGCTCCCTTAGGGCCAGGCTGCGTTTCCTCGTTGAGAAGTTGCAAGAGCAGCGCCGCCCCGGAATTGACCGGGGCGGCCTGTCTTTGCGTGACACCGACGGCACCCGACAGAAATCGCGCGCCGGTCGGCAGGACGATCATCTCTCCCCGCGCCAGTTCCTCGGCCACCACCCCGCGCGAAATGAACCATACGGCGTCCGAGGCCGCCAATAGACCGCGACCAACTGCCAAGGCGACCGTTTCGACCGCCGGGCGCAGCGTGGACAGGCCCAGCATGGCCAGGTAGTCGTTCAGATTGCGCCGGATCAGGGCGCCCTCGGGCGGCAGGATTACCGGCACCGCTTGCAAAAGCTCTGCCACGGGGCGGCCAGCCATGGGATGTCCAGTGCGGGCAACCAGCACGACATCCTCTTCGTAAAGATGGGTGAACCGCAAGCCCGCCATGTCTTGCGGATCGGGCATGCGCCCGACCATCATGTCGATGCCCCCATCGCGCAAAAGCCCCAGAAGATAGGCATGAGGGCCCGTTTCGATCTTCAGCACGGTCTGGGGTTGAAGGCTGCAGAACCGCAAGGCGACACGCGGGAACAGCCGCGTCGCAGCGGTCGGCAGGATACCGACGCGAAGGCTGTCGCGCGATCCCGGGTTCAGGGTCGCCACCGCATCTTCCAGCGCCCCAAGACCAAGAATGGCATGATGGCGAAACAGCGCCCCCTGTTCGGTCAGAACCAGTCGCCGCCGTTCGCGGCGGAACAGCAGGACGCCCAGCAGGTCCTCAAGTTCCGCCAGCGTCCGGCTGAGGGCGGGTTGGGAAATGCCCTGTGCGCGCGCCACGGGCGACAGGGCTCCGGCTGCGGCAAT
>JALOTD010000164.1 GCA_025458105.1 Tabrizicola sp.
GTCATCGAGACGACCATCAGCAGGACGGCGAGTGCCACGCCCAAGGAGCGGCGGGGCCGCGTCGCCTCGGCCAGCCAGCCGAGGAAGGGGTCTTGCACCACATCGATCAGGCGGAGTGCGGCGAGGGTGAAGCCGAGGGCCGCCAGGCTGACGCCGTAGCTGTCGACGTAGAACTTGGGCGCGTGGATGTAGATTGGCAGGCCCGCCGTAGCGATCAGCGCGGCGAAAATGGACCAGGCAGGGAGGTGGCGGGTCATGGGTGCGAGCGGTTTTCGAAAGGAGCGCGTTCCGCGCAAGCCTTTTGTCTCGCGCCTGTGCGTGAAGGACGCACACGCGCTCGGCGGCCTCCGGCGGGGATATTTGGGCAAATGTGAAAGGCAGGGTGGAGCGACGTCCGGCGCATCACGAGACGTCTTTGGCAGGCGGCGCGGGGCGGTCGTTGAACTTGACGCGTTTCCACCAGAGCTTCAGCGCTTGCCAGTGGATCAGGGCGAGCACCCGGCGCGAGCCGAAGGGGCGACGAAGGGCAGAGGCGAGGATGCCTGCGGTGGTCAGGGGCAGGCGCGGGCCAATCAGGTTGGTGAAGAGTCCGCCGCCGTCAGGCGCGCTGTAGTCGATCCAGATGCCGATGCGGTCGGGGCGGATGTCGAAGCGGAAGTCATAGCGCCCCTCGACCGGCTGGAAAGGCGAGACGTGGAAGATCTTCTGGGCGGTGATCGTATCCTCACGCGTGATGGGGGCACGGTCGCGGCGGTGGCAGAGATAGCTGTGCCGGTCGCCGTAGGTGTTCGTGACCTCGGCGATCACGGCGCGCAGGTGGCCGAGACGGTCATACGCCAGCCAGAAAGCGACCGGGTTGAAGACATGGCCAAGAAGCCGGGGCTGCGCCAGCAAGAGCACCCTGTCGGCGGGCAGATCGTGCTGGGCCAGCACCTCGCGCGCCCAAGTCACGCCGCGGCCTTGGCCCGGCGCCCCGCCGTGGTCTACATCGTGCAGCGACATCAGGCCCGCCCGGTTCCGGCCGAAAAGGCGCGGGACTTCCGCGCGGTCGGGGTCAAGGAGCAGATAGTCCACCGAATAGCGGAAGGCATTCTTCACCGGACCCTTGCGGCCGTGGAAGGTCTCGGCCCGGATCCGCTGGACCTGCATCAGGCAGCCAACCGCTGGCTGTGGCGTTCGGCCAGCGCCTCGACCACGTCGACCGCCGATGCGAAGCCGTCTTCGTGGAAGCCGTTGCGCATCCATGCGCCACAGAACCAGGTGTTGCGTGCACCGTTCATCACCCGGATCCGGTCCTGCGCGGCGAAGGCCGCCACGTCGAAGACCGGGTGGTGGAAGGTGTTGACGTCATGGATCACGCGTGGTGTTCAGCGTGACAAACAGGGGGTCGTCTTGCGGGATTGGCTGCAGGCTGTTCATCCAGTAGGTCAGGTCGATCCGGTCGCCGGGGCCCGTTTTGGGTTCGACATAGGACCAGGAGGACCAGACCTTGCGCGACCTCGGCATCAGCGAGGGGTCGGCATGCAGCACCGCCTCATTCGGCTGATAACGGATCGCGGCCAGAGACTGTGCCTCATGCGGGGTGGGGTCGGACAGAACGGATGTCGACGCCTTGCGCGGTCATGGCCGATTGCAGACGCCGGACGTATTCGACCGATCCGCCCTTGACCGTGTACCACTGGTGCTGGCCAGTGTAATCCATCAGCGCGTGGTTGCGGAAAAAGCGGACCAGGGCTTGCGCCGGGAAGTCCAGGATGCCGGAGGTCGGCGTCGACCAGATCGCACCGGAGAAGGGCGTAATGTAATGGTCACGGAACCAGGCACCGGTGCGGAGCCGCCCCAGAAGTTCTCCAATGGTCATGGCGGGATCGTTGGCCGTGGCTTCGGCGTTGCGGTTGAAATGCAGGATGTCGGACAGCATGCGCAGGAAACGCGGATCCAGCGCGTTCTTGCGCTGGGCGAAGACCGTGTCGATCGAGGCCAGCCCATATTCCAGCCGCCCGCCCCGGATTGAAGCGCCGAAGGACATGCTGCTTGGGGCGGTCGGGACACCAAGCTTGTCGAAAAGGCTGGTGAGGTGAGGGTAGTTCACATGGTTGAAGACAATGAAGCCAGTGTCGACGGGCTGCGTCTTGTGCTTGCCCGCGATGACGGTCCGCGCGTGGCCGCCCAGCCGTGGCTCGGACTCGTAAAGGACAACCGAATGGGACCTGGCCAGCAGGTGCGCCGCCGCCATCCCTGAAATGCCCCCCCCGATCACGGCAATTCGGCGGGGGGCGCGGCCCAGGGTCTCAAACGGCATTCAGTCGCTTCCTTTGGTGATTTGCACGATTTACGCGAGGCGTGCCCCATCAGATCACCTGACAGACAGAAAAGCGTGCTGTCAAACAAAGTTGACAAATCTCTCTTGACAGATTTTCCGGCCGATCCAATTCGCACTGATAAGTGATCCATCGGGCGGCGTGGTGCGTAAAACTGCCATGATGCTTGACACTTCAAGACCCGGTATGACGGAGCAATCCGGTCGGTCGCAGCCTTCGGGTGCGGCAGGTTGGCGCGGAGTGCCCCGGCAGAAGGAACGGGATTTGGGCGAAGTGCAAGATGGAACGGATTGGGCGGGCCTGATGCTTCGGGTGCGCGACCATCAGGACCGGGCGGCGTTTGCGGCGCTGTTTCGGCACTTTGCCCCCCGGGTGAAGGGCTTCCTGATGAAGTCGGGCGCGGGTGCAGCGCTTGCCGAGGAATGCGCGCAGGATGTCATGGCGACGCTGTGGCAGAAGGCGCATCTTTTCGACCCCGCGCGGGCGTCGGTGGCGACCTGGGTCTTCACCATCGCGCGGAACAAACGGATCGACGCGCTGCGGAAGGATCGCCGCGCCGAACCGGAGGAATTGGATTGGGGACCCGAGCCCGAGCCTGACCAGGCCGAGGCGATGGAAGCCCAGGAAGAGACGGAGCGGTTGGGTCTTGCCTTGGCGGCCCTGCCAGAGAAACAGCGCGCGCTGATCGAACGCGCCTTCTACGGTGACCTCTCGCACAGCGAGATTGCCGCCGAGACGGGGCTGCCCCTGGGCACGATCAAGTCGCGGATACGGCTGGCGCTGGACAAGCTGCGCCAGCAGATGACGTGAAGGACGAAGTTGCCCGAGGCGTTCAACCTCATCGTGGCGACCCATGTGTCGATGTGCGACGAGTGCCGGGCAAGGCTCGCGTCGTTTGACGCCGTGGGCGGGGCGCTGATCGAGGATATTGAGGAAATCGCGTTGGGTGAGACCGCGCTGGAGGCGGCGCTGGCCCGGATCGAGGGCTTGCCGCAGGCGACGCAGCGCGCGCCGCTGAAACCGGCGGGCATCTTTCCGGCACCTTTGGCCGACTATGTAGGCGGTGATCTGTCATCGGTCCGCTGGCGCAAGATCGCCGGGGGTGTGAAGCAGGCGATCCTGCCCACCGGGCGCGATGCGACGGCGCGGCTTCTCTACATCCCGGCTGGGGTGGCAGTGCCGGATCATGGCCACAAGGGCATGGAATTGACGCTGGTCCTGCAAGGCGCCTTTGCCGACGAGAACGACCGGTTCGGTCGGGGCGATGTCGAGATTGCCGATGAAGAGGTGGAACATACGCCGGTGGCTCTTGCGGGTGAGGATTGCATTTGCCTCGCCGTGACCGACGCGCCCTTGCGGTTCCGCGGCATCGTTCCGCGTTTGGCCCAGCCGCTGTTCCGGATCTGACGGGGTGCAGGGCTGACGCCCGGCCTAAAGGTTCGGCAAATCCTGGAAACGGACGGCCAAGACTGGCCAATTTCCGGTCAGATGCACGGGGTCTGTGGCCAGGATGAGGTCGTCCCGCGCAAGGTCTTGCCCGTTCACCTGGCACGGCCCCAGGGCGTACAGGGCCAGCAGGCCACCTGCCGGAAGCACGTCGTTCTGGGCTAGCAGGACTTGCGGTCGCGTCAGGCTGCGCGCGCTCATCACGTTGAAATCGTCGGATTGCTGGCCGTTCGTCTCGGTGGCCGTCACCTCGACGTTGCCGGGGAAGGCCACGGGGACCAGGGGCTCGCAGCGCAGGTCGATCCCGCCGCCGGTCAGCCGGAAACCGGGGCCTGAAAGGACGGTCAGGTTCCGCTCGATCCCCGGAAAGACCGAGAAAGGCCCATCCTCGACCACCGCCGCGCGGGACAGCCGTGCCAGAAGCTGCCCGTCCCGCTCCAGCCGCCAAAGCTCGGTCGTGGAGCCGCGCCCGTTCTTCCAGGGCTGACAGGTGTAGTCCTGTGGCGTCAGGTGGATCATTCGGCTGCGGTGGGGCCGATCACCTTGACCGGGTCATCGGGGGCCAGTTCCTCGAAGTCGAAATTGTCCAGGCGGCGGGCGCGTTTGGTGGCCTTGTCGCTGGAGATCTTGATCTCCTCGATGTCCTTCGCCGCCTGGCCGAAGTGTCGGTCCAGGTTCTCCACCCGCGCACCAAGGCGTTCGACGTCGGTGTAAAGAAGCGAGAGTTCCTTGCGGATCGCCCCCGCCTGTTCGCGCATGCGAGCGTCCTTCAGGATCGCGCGCATGGTGTTGAGCGTGGCCATGCAGGTGGTGGGCGACACGATCCAGACCTTGGCCGTGAAGCCCTCGCGCACCAGGTCGGGAAAGTTGGCATGCAATTCCGCGTAGACGGCCTCCGAGGGGAGAAACATCAGTGCGCCGTCCGCCGTTTCGCCTTCCAGGATGTATTTCTCGCTGATCGCGCGGATATGGGCGCGGACGGCGGCGCGCATCAGTTGGGCGGCCTCCTGCTGCAGGCGGGGCGTATCAGCGCGGCGCAGCGCCTCATAGGCCTCCAAGGGGAACTTGGCGTCAATGACGATCGGGCCGGGCGGGTTCGGCAGGTGGATCAGGCAGTCCGCCCGCTTGCTGTTACTTAGGGTCGCCTGCATCGTGTAAGCGTCCTTCGGCAGGGCCTTCTGCACGATGTCGTGCAACTGGATTTCACCGAAGGCGCCACGCGTCTGCTTGTTCGACAGGATGTCTTGCAGGGACAGGACGTTGCCCGACAGCTTCTCGATGTTGGCTTGTGCCTTGTCGATGGTCTCCAGCCGCTGCTGGAGCTCTCCCAGACTGCGGGCAGTGCGCGTCGAGGTGCCGTGCAGGGCCTCGGTCATCTGGCGCTGCACTTCGGCGAGGCGCTGTTCCATGACCTGAAGCATCGCGGTCTGGCTGACCGCCTGTGATTCCGAGACATGGTGTAGGCCCCCTGCCAGCCGCTCCTGACCATCACCCAGCTGCTGGATGCGCGAGGACAGCCAGCCGATTTCCCGCATCAGGGGTTCCGCCGCGGTGGCCGACCGGCTGACGCTGCGCAGGATCATCAGAAGAAGCGCAAGCAGCGCCACGGCGACCCCACCAAGCAGCAGGATCTCAGGGTCGTTCCATTGGTAGTTCTGGCCAAAGAGTGTGATCATCGGCGGCCGAACAGGCGTTCTATGTCGTGGAGGCTAAGCTCCACATAGGTGGGCCGCCCGTGGTTGCACTGGCCGGAAAGCGGAGTCGCCTCCATCTCGCGCAGAAGCGCGTTCATCTCCTCGGGGCGCATCTGGCGGCC
>JALOTD010000094.1 GCA_025458105.1 Tabrizicola sp.
CCATGGTCGTTTCCTCTGCATCGGGGAATCCCTGCGGCCCCCGGTGAAATCCTTGAAGCCCGCCTTTTAGCCACGCGCGCGGCAGAGTCAACCGCGAAAACCACGCCTCATGCGCTTTCGCCCACCTTGCCGCAGGACCGGGTTCTTGCTCTAGTTGCAGGCGATTGTACCGCCCCCGAACCGGAGCTCACCTTGCATTTCGGCATTGACCTTGGAACCACGAATTCGCTGATTGCCGTCTTCCGCGATGGCCGCCCTGAACTGATCCCCAATGCCCTGGGCCAGGTACTGACCCCCTCGGTCGTGGCCCTGCGCGACGGGCAACTAGTGGTGGGCGAGGCCGCTCGCGCCATCGCCATCAGCGACCCGGCCAATGCCGCGTCCCTGTTCAAGCGCGCAATGGGGACGGACCGCGACTATCTTCTGAGCGGCAAGCCCTACCGCGCGCCGGAACTGTCGGCGATGGTGCTGTCCGCGTTGAAGGCGGATGCCGAAGCCGCCCTGGGCGTCACGGTCAATGATGTCGTGATCTCGGTTCCCGCCTATTTCAACGAGTTGCAGCGCAAGGCGGTGCGCGCGGCGGGACGCATCGCCGGGCTGAACGTCACCCGCCTGATCAACGAACCCACCGCTGCCGCGCTGTCCTACGGCCTGCACGAACGCGAGGGCGAGACGCGGATTCTGGTCTTCGACCTTGGCGGCGGCACCTTTGACATCTCGGTGCTAGAGCTTTTCGAAGGCGTGATGGAGGTCCGCGCCAGTGCGGGCGACGCCTTCCTTGGGGGTGAGGACTTTACCGAGGCGCTGGCCCGCCACATCGCCCAGACCGCCGCCCTCGATCCGCATGACACCACCTTGCGGCCCGCGCTTCTCAGCCTCGCCGAACAGGCCAAGCGCCAGTTGGCCACTGCGCCCGAAGTCAAGCTGGCGGCCCAGATCAACGGCACCGCGATCGACCAGAGCCTGAGCCGCGAACGGTTCGAAGAGATCACCGCCCAGCTTCTTTCACGCCTCGGCGGCCCCCTGGACCGCGCGCTAAACGATGCAAACCTCACCCCCGACCAGATCGACCGGCTGATCCTCGTGGGCGGGGCCACCCGGATGCATCCAGTTCGCGCCTTCGCCGGTCGCCGCCTGCGCCAGCTTCCCGTCAGCGGGGTTGACCCCGATCAGGCCGTCGCTCTGGGTGCCGCTGTTCAGGCCGCACTTGTGGCGCGCGATGCAGGGCTGGACGACGTGGTGATGACCGACGTCTCGGCCTTCACCCTGGGCGTCGATACGGTCCACCGTGTGGGCGCGGGCTGGAAGGCGGGTTATTTCGCCCCGATCATCGAACGCAACACCGTCATCCCCGTCTCGCGCGAGCAAAGCTTTTCCACCGTCGAACGCGGTCAGACCTCGGTCACCTTCCGCATCTATCAGGGCGAAAGCCCGTTGGTGGCCGGAAACCTGTTCCTGGGCGAAATCTCGATCCCCGTGCCAAAGAACCTGCAGGCCGAGGAAGAGGTCACCGTCCGCTTCACCTATGACGTCTCAGGCCTTCTGGAGGTCGATGTCACCGCCAATTCCACCGGCAAGAAGGCGAACCTCGTCATCACCAAGCTGGCTGGAGAGATGTCGGAGGCCGACATCAAGGCCGCGCTGAAAAAACTGACGGCGCTGAAGGTCCACCCCCGGGCGGATGCCGAAAACCTGCACCTGAAATCGCGGCTTGAGGCTGCCTATGCCATGGCGCGGGGTGAGGCGCGTGATTGGGTACAAGGGTTGGTCGTGGCCTTCGACGCTGCCATCGACGGGCAAGACAAACCGGCCATCGCCGCCCTGCGGGCCGAAATGCATCAGGCGCTGGACCGGTTCGAGGCCGATCATGTCCGCTAAGGGCTGGCCCTGGGACGTCCTCGACCTGCCAAAAGCACCTGCCACGACCGCCGAGGTCCGCCGCGCCTATGCGAAGAAACTGAAGACCATCGACCAGGCCGCCGACATCACCGGGTTCGAGGCCCTGCGCAAGGCCTATGAAGCGGCCCTTCACCGCGTCGAACAGAAGGTTCGCAAGGCCGCCGAAAAGGCGCAGCCCACCCCTGCCAGCGCCGCCACCCCAATCCCGGACCCGCTGGCAGATGCCGCGCCCCCGTCCGATCCGCTCCCCTCGGCACCGCCCCCCTCTGCGACCGCGCCCCCTCTGCCCGCAGCGCCAGCCCCCGATCCGCTGCAGCTGCAATCCCCCAGGGACCGCCTGCAGATCCGACTGAACCTCTTGCAGGAAAAGAACATCCTCCTTTCCCCGCAAGCGCGGGTGCAGGCAATCCTGGACGATCCCGAATTCCAGTCCCCAGACCTTCTGCCCCAGCTGCGGTTCGGCCTGGCCCAGTACATCCGCAGCCAGATGCTGGAAAACCACCTGGGAGAGCCCTACCTCCGCCACCCCGGAGTGACGACCGAGCTTCTGAAGACGCTCGACGCCCGCTTCGGCTGGTTGTCCGACTACAACGCCTTCCGCCGTGATTTCTGGGGCGACGCCCGCGTTCTGGAGGCGATGATCGACGCCGCCGGAATCGACCGCAGACCGCCACCAGTGCCGCACATACCCGACACCAGCGCCAGAGGCCGCGCTGTCCGCTTCTTCAGCAAGACAACCGGCTGGATCCTCTTCATCTATGTCTTGGTGCTGAAGGTGGTCGTGGAGGCTCATGAGAAGTCGCCGGACAACGTGGCCCTGAACGGCCTTAAGGTCCTCATGTTCGGGATTCTGGCGCTGTTCATGTTCGGACTGGGCGCCCTGCTGCTGGATGTCGGCTACCGCTGGCTCCGCAGCCGTCTGTCGACGACAGCCCTCGCCGCAGGCGGAGGAGTGGCCTTCGTCGCCTTCTTCCTTGTGATGTTTGCCTTAAGGTAATCGCGCGGAGAGCCTGTAAGCCGGATTCTGTCCGGGGCCGAAGCCCCTGGATGACCATTCCTCTGCCAACCGTGTTGCCACGGCGGTCAAGCTGCCAACCCGGGCCTCTCGGGCGTTGGCGTCCCTGCGGGCGGTATCGGTTGCCCGACCGGCCCCCGCGCGAGGCCCCTATTTGGCATTGCTCCGGGTGGGGCTTGCCGTGCCAGTCCTGTTGCCAGTCCCGCGGTGGGCTCTTACCCCACCGTTTCACCATCGCCTTGCAAGCAAGGCAGTCTCTTCTCTGTGGCGCTTTCCCTGGGGTTGCCCCCGCCGGGCGTTACCCGGCACCCTTGCCAACGGGAGTCCGGACTTTCCTCGGGGTTACCCCCGCGGCCATCCAGCCCTCCGCGCGAGGGTCAGTTAGGCACCAGCGCGCTTTCCGTCAACCGCAAAGCGCCGCAGCGCAGCCGCCAGCGCGCAGTCGGTCGCGTCCAGCGCCCCACCTTCCCAGGGCCGGAACCGCAGCCGAAACGCCGCCAGCAGCACCTCGGGCGCGGCCTCCGGGTAACCGAAAGCCCGCAGATCAGCCAGGAACGCCGCCAGATCAGGGGCACCTCCCTCTCCCCCCGGGGGAGAGGGCCGGGGTGAGGGGGGCGCCGGCCCAAGAGCTTCCGGCCAGACTGCAAGTCCCTGCATCGCCAACCGCCGCCAGTCGAACCGCGAACCAGGGTCTGACTTGCGGTCGGGCGCCATGTCGCTGTGACCGATCACCGCCCGCGGTGACAGGGCGTGGCGCTCCATCACCTCGCCAAGCAGCCGCTCCAGTGCAGCCATCTGCGGCTCGGCAAAGGGTTCGGACCCGCTGTTCACCAGTTCGATTCCGATCGAGCGGGAATTCACATCGCCACGGCCCTGCCAACTGCCCGCCCCGGCATGCCAGGCGCGCGCGCCTTCCTCCACAAGCGACAGGACGCTGCCATCCCGGTCGATCAGATAATGCGCCGAGACCTCGGCCACAGGGTCGCACAACCGCTCCACCGCCTCGACGCAGTCAAGCACCGTGTAGTGCAGGACGATCAGCTCGACCCGTGCCCCATCCCGCCGCTCGCCATGATTGGGCGAGGGGTGCGTCAGCCTCACTGCAGGGCAGTGCGGAACGGACGCGGGTCCCAGGAACAGGCAAAGCCGTCGCCATCCGGGTCGACGCCAAGCCGGTCACGCTCCGGGCCACCGCGCGCCAGGAAGTCCTGCTGCGCCTGATCGGGCGAAGAGTACTTGCCGCAAGCCGCATTGACATCCCGAAGCCCAAGGCCGCCGCGCTTGTACAGTTGCACGCCCGGCGCATGGTTGGTGGCCAGCGCGAACTCCACGATGTTCGGCCCGGTATCCCCGGGGCGCTGCGGCAGGTCGGTCGGTTGCACCACCACATATTCGGCCCGGTTGCGCGCAATGCGTTCCGCGTCACTTTCGATGGTCTCGCGCGCAGACACGGCACTGAAATCCTGCTCGTCAGAGATCCCGACATTCCCGGTCAAGGCGTCCACTTCGCCCGTCTCTTCCTGGATGCCGGCAGGGGCACCGCCACGCGGGCGGGCCGTGCCGTCGGTGGCCGCAGGCAGCGGGCCGGCTGTGGCGGTCGGTGGTGCGACCCCATCGGCCCGGTCGATTGCTGCTGCTGCAGCGGCTGGGTCGAACGCCCCGCCCTGCGGTGGCGGCACGATCACCGGTGCACCCGGAACCGGAGCAGGCCGCGCCCCGCGGATATAGGTGTTGTAGTCCGTGAAGCCGACGCCCGATCCAGTGTCGACGGTGGACGGCGTGCAGGCCCCCAGAAGCAGCGCGCACAGAATCGCGCCGGTAGCGGGACGAACAAGGTAACGGCTCATGGCTGCCTCAAGGCTGGTTTTGCGCCGCATTACCACCATTTCTGCGGTTTGGCCACAAAGCCCGCGCGGCTTTCCAACACATGTGCGCAATTCAGCAACTGTGCCTCGTCCCAGGGCCGCCCGATCAGTTGCAGACCCAGGGGCAGGCCTTGCGCGTCCAGTCCGACCGGGACCGCCACGCCCGGCAGCCCGGCCAGGTTCACTGTTACCGTGAAGACGTCGTTCAGATACATCTGCACCGGGTCCGCGTCCGCCATCTCGCCAAGACCAAACGCCGCGCTTGGGGTTGCAGGCGTCAGGATTGCATCGACGCCATCAGCGAACACCGTCTCGAAATCGCGCTTGATAAGCGCCCGCACCTTCCGCGCGCGGTTGTAGTAGGCGTCGTAGAACCCGGCCGACAGTACATAGGTCCCGACCATGATCCGCCGCTGCACTTCCGCCCCGAACCCTTCGGCCCGGGTCTTTTCGTACATCTCGGTGATGCCATCGCCCGCCGTCAGCTTCGCACGGTGCCCATACCGCACCCCGTCGTACCGCGCGAGGTTCGACGACGCCTCGGCCGGAGCGATCACATAATACGCAGGCAGCGCGTACTTGGTATGCGGCAGGCTGATGTCGCGCACCTCGGCCCCAGCGTCTCGCATCATCTCGATGCCACGCGCCCACAGCGCCTCGATTTCGGAAGGCACCCCGTCCATCCGGTATTCCTTCGGGATTCCGATGACCTTGCCCCGGATGTCGCCGGTCAGCGCGGCCTCGAAATCCGGCACCGGGATGTCGGCACTGGTCGAATCCTTCGGATCATGCCCCGCCATCGCCTGCAGCATGATCGCCGCATCGCGGACCGTCTTCGTCATCGGCCCCGCCTGATCCAGGCTCGACGCAAAGGCCACAATCCCCCAGCGCGACACCCGCCCATAGGTCGGCTTGATCCCGACGATCCCGGTAAAGGCCGCCGGCTGCCGGATCGACCCGCCGGTATCCGTCCCCGTCGCCGCCAGGCACAGGTCCGCCGCGACCGCCGCTGCCGAGCCACCCGACGACCCGCCCGGCGTCAGCTGCACGTTCGACCCCTTGCGCCGCCAAGGGCTGACCGCGTTCCCATAGGCCGAGGTCTCGTTCGACGAACCCATCGCGAACTCGTCCATGTTCAGCTTGCCCAGCATCACCGCGCCCGCGTCGAACAGCTTCGACGTGACCGTAGACTCATACTCTGGCTTGAACCCTTTCAGGATGTTCGACGCGGCCTGCGAAGGCACGCCCTTGGTGCAGAACAGATCCTTGATCCCCAGGGGAATCCCGCACATCGCCGGGGCATCCCCCGCCGCGATCCGCGCATCCGCTGCCCGCGCCTGATCCAGCGCGATCTCGGGCGTCTTATGGACAAAGGCGTTCAGGTCATCGCCCGCGTCGATCGCCGTCAGACACGACATCGTCAGATCGACCGCCGTAATCTCGCCCTTCCGCAACGCATCCCGCGCCGCCGAAATAGTCCAGGTATTCGCGCTCATTCCACCACCTTCGGCACCGCAAAGAACCCCTCGCGCGCATCGGGCGCGTTTTTCAACACCTGCGCCTGGATATTGCCATCCGTGATCTCGTCCTTCCGGCGCTTCAGCCGCATCGGCGTGACCGAGGTCATCGGCTCCACCCCCGAGACATCAACCTCGTTCAGCTGCTCCATGAAGCCGAGGATGCCGGACAGCTGGCCCGCCAGCTTCGGCAGATCCGCTTCCTCGACCCGGATCCGGGCCAGCTTTGCCACCTTGCGGGCGGTATCGATGTCAATCGCCATCGGGCTCTCCTAAGGGTTTGGCTTCGTTTAGCCGCGCGCCCCCCGCACTGCAAGCATGTGGCGGCGATAGACCTCGATCATCCAGCCCAACATGACCCCGTTCAGGATGTGCCACAGGAAATGCGTGCCAAAGGGCAGCAGACTGCAAAGCGGGCCGTCCAGCGTGCGGAAGGTCAGGCTCACGACCAGAATCGCCGCGCCCAGCGCCAGGCCCCGCGCCGTCGCGGGCACCCTGGCCCACAGCGCGGCGGCATAGCCCAGGATCAGCACTGGAATCGGCGCGTAACCCGCGGACGACCCAAGGACGGGCAAGACCCTGTCGAACAGCGGCACCGTCAGCGCGGCATAGGGGAAGAAGGCCAGCACCGCGCCTGCCGCCCACCAGCACCCAAGAGCCATGAGGTCCCGTGTCGCCGCAAAGACATAGAGCAGGATGAAGATCAGGATCGGCCCCACATCCAGCGCCGCCGTCAGCCCGTTGGCATGGGTGTGGAACAGATACGACCCCAGCCCGATTGCCGCCAGCACCCCGCACATCGCCCGCGCCAAGGGCAGCCCCGCTGTCCGCCGCCACATCACAAAGGCCGCGACCAGGAAGGCCGCGTTCGTGACCGCGTTCACCGGTTCCGCCCAATAGGCGGCGGAGGTCCGCTCACAATAGGCGTCGATCGGCTCCAGCATTGTCATCTCTCCGTCGCATCGGAATGGTTAGCCCGCCTTAGGTAGGTCAAAGGAGCGACCCATGCAGATCACCTGGTTCGGCCATTCCGGCTTTCGCATCGAAATCGAACAGGCGGTACTCTTGGTCGACCCCTGGCTGACCGGAAACCCGATGTTCCCGGCGGGGCACGAGGACGCCGCTGTTCAGGGCGCGACGCATATCCTTCTGACCCACGCCCATGGCGACCACGCCTCGGATGCCGTGCGGCTGGCGAAAAAGCTCGGGATCGCGGTCCACTGCATCCATGAAGTCTCGGAATGGCTGAACGGCCAGGGGGTCCAGACGGTGGGCTTCGGCAAGGGCGGCACGCTGCACCTGAACGGGGCGAAAGTGACCATGGTCAATGCCGTTCACTCGGCCTCGATCGACTTCACCGGCCAGGGCCTTCTCCCCGCGGGGTCGGCGGCGGGTTTCATGATCGCGGGCGAAGGCCACACGATCTACCTGTCGGGCGACACCGACATCATGGCCGACATGGCCTGGATGGCCGAGCTTCACCAGCCCGACATCGGCATCCTGTCCTGCGGCGGGCATTACACGATGGACATGGAACGCGCCGCCTGGGCCGCGCGGAAATGGTTCAACTTCCGCTGGGTGATCCCCTGCCATTACCGGACCTTCGGCCTTCTCGCCCAGGACGCGTCGGTCCTGAAAGCAGGGCTGCCGCCGGGGATCGAGGTGATCGAACCCGAGGTGCTGGACCCGATCCGCATCTAGCACTTTCCGGCCTTGGCCCCTGCCGCTAGAACCGGCTGCAGGATGACCTTGGCCGATACGCCCTATAGCGACGCCCTGGCCGCCTCGGTCGAGGCGCTTTATCAACTTGCGCCGACCCATGTGCCAAGCTCGCTTATGGTCTGCCACTGCCCGGTCTGCATGACGCCCGAGACAAAGGCCACGATTGTCGCAACCCCGGTGCGCAACCTGCCGCCCGAGCTGATCTGCGAATATTCGAACTCGGCGCATGGCGATCCGACCGACCCCGACGACCTGAACGCGCTGTTGCCGCGCTATCTGGATCTGATCGCACAGGACATCGA
This sequence comes from Tabrizicola sp., assembly GCA_025458105.1. GTDB lineage: Bacteria > Pseudomonadota > Alphaproteobacteria > Rhodobacterales > Rhodobacteraceae > Tabrizicola. The sequence continues at coordinate 8,321 of JALOTD010000094.1, forward strand.
GGTGGACTGGAACTCGGTCGGGGCCGACCTCAAACGCTTTGGCGATGCGCGGGGCACGCTGGCGGGCTTTCCGGCCCCCGGCATGGCGGAAATGAAGACCTGTGCGAAACTCCCTGGATGCTGCTTGAAATCCTTCTCATCGGCGGCTGGCCCTTCGCCACTGTTGCTGCTGCACTGGACGAGCTCTTCCAACTGCCCGACATCGGCCGCCCCGCGCTGGTCGAGTTTCTGGCCGACATCGGCGGCAGCTTCCGCGACGGCCGGATCGAGCTTTGGGCCCTGTCGCGCTACCGGACCGAGGTCGCTGCCGACCTGGCCGCATGGCTGGACCGGCTGCTGGCCTCGGACGCCTTTACCGACATCCTGACCGACCCCGTCCTGCCCAAACGCGCCGCCTTGTGGGTGCCCGCCCTTGCAGGCCTGCGCGGTCAGCTGAACGCCGGGATGTTCGGCGGCTGAACGTCGCGGGGCAAGTATGGACCGGGCGTTAACAAATCCCTAATGTCCGCAACCAAGTATTTGTAATCCTTGAACCATCAGCGTTTGTCCACGCGTGGACACTAGTCGCGCTTGCCCGCGAAAAACCCCTTCAGCAGGGCCTCCGCCTCCCCCGCCCCGATCCCGTCATAGACCTCGGGCACGTGGTGGCACTGCGGGTGACTGAAGACCCGCGCGCCTACGGTGACGCCGCCCGATTTCGGGTCCGCCGCCCCGAAATACAGCCGCCCGATCCGAGCCGCACTGATCGCGGCGGCACACATCGGGCAGGGCTCCAGAGTGACATACAGATCGCAGCCGATCAGCCGTTCCGACCCCAGCACCCGGCAGGCCTCGCGGATCGCCAGCATCTCGGCATGCGCCGTCGGGTCCGACAGCTCCCGCGTCCGGTTCCCCGCCTGGGCCAGCACCTCGTCCCCCCGGACGACCACCGCCCCGACCGGCACCTCGCCCCGAGAGGCCGCCGCGCGGGCCTCCTCCAGGGCCAGCCCCATGAACGACCGGAAGCCTTCGCGTTGCTCTTTCATGCCCGCTTAGATACCCTGTCGCCCCGGCCAGCAAGGCCCGAAGGATGTGCCCCATGGCCGGAAAAGAAAAGCCCCCCGCAAAAGACGCAGTGACCCCCGAAGGCGAACGCATCGCCAAGGTCTTGTCCCGCGCCGGCATCGCCTCGCGGCGTGAGGCGGAGCGGCTGATCGAGCTGGGCGAGGTGAAGGTCAATGGCAAGACCATCACCTCCCCCGCGCTGAACGTGACGTCCAAGGACAAGATCACCGTCCGGGGCGAACCCGTGGGCCAACCCGAACCCCCGCGCCTGTGGCTTTACTACAAGCCCGAGGGGCTGGTGACCTCTGCCGCCGACGAAAAGGGCCGCGACACGGTGTTCGACCACCTGCCCGAGGACATGCCCCGGGTGATGTCGGTGGGGCGGCTGGACCTGAACTCCGAGGGCCTCCTTCTTCTCACCAACGATGGCGAGTTGAAGCGCCGCCTCGAACTGCCCTCGACCGGCTGGCTGCGGAAGTACCGGGTCCGGGTCAAGGGAAACCCGACCGACCCGGACCTGGAGCCGCTGCGGAAAGGGGTGACCGTCGACGGCGAGAAATTTCAACCGATGGACGTCAAGCTTGACCGCCACCAGGGCGCCAACGCCTGGCTGACCGTGGGCCTGCGCGAAGGGAAGAACCGCGAAATCCGCCGCGCCATGACCCATATCGGCCTGACCGTGAACCGGCTGATCCGCATCTCTTATGGCCCGTTCCGGCTGAACGAGTTGCAGCCCGGCGAGGTAGAGGAAGTGAAGCCCCGTATCCTGCGCGACCAGTTGGGACTGGCCGAAGGTGGGGGCGACGACAAGCCGAAACGCTCAATTCCGAAACCGCAACCAAAGTCCGCATCCGGGACGCCCGCGAAAGCCGGGATCGAACCAAAGTCTTCGAAAAAGCCGCTGAAGGCTGGCGAGGGGCTCCGGCAGCTGTCCGACGCCTGGCAGAAGGCCACCCGCCCGGCCCCCGGCAAATCCGCCACCAGCCGGACACGGCCCGCAGGCACTGCCCCTCGGACCGGTCCTCGCCCTGGAGGGGCTAGGAAGCCCTAGACCCGGCTGTTCGCACCCTGGGATAAGCGCCGGTCGCGTGGAAATCACACTGCGATCGAAGGCATGCGCGACATCCAGGGGGAAGATTGCCGCCGATTTCCCTTTGCCGTCACTGGCATGCCATGCAGGCATCGGATAAGCTTGAGGTGAGAGTATGGAAGCGGGACGGGGGCGATGTCGGGAACCGGGCTGAAGAACCTGTCGCTGGCCCTTCTGGTTGCACTTGTGGCCTATGTCGCCTGGTCGGGGGGCGTGTGATGGCCGAACGGTTTGGCGGCAAGTATTCGCCCCAAGGGCAGTCGCCGGCAGCAATGCCAAAGACGGCAGTCGAAGCAAAGCCCAGCGGCACCTGGCGCGCCTCGGTCCTGTTCCTAACGGCCTTTCTGTTCCTGTTCCCAGCCTTTGGCGATGGCCCGCGCGAGATGCTTCTGGGCCTTCTGGCTGGGGGACTGATCGTGCTGGCCGCCTGGCTGAGCCGCGAAGGACTTAAGGCCGAAGCCGCCTATAATGCCCGCAAGGTGGCCCGCCGTCCGGCCTTGCCGCGCAAACTGGCAGGAGCGTCTCTGACGGGCGCGGCACTGGCTGTGGGTGGCATCATTGCAGATCAGGGTCTGGTCTATCCAGTGCTGTATGCTCTGGTAGGGGCCGGTCTGCATCTGGGTGCCTTTGGCCTTGACCCGATGTCCGACAAGGGGATGGAGGGGATTGACGCCTTCCAGACCGGTCGCGTTGCCAAAGCCGTGGAGGAGGGCGAGGCACATCTGACTGCGATGAGAGATGCCATCCTGCGCGCGGGCGACCGGTCGCTTCAGAAGCGGGTGGATAGATTCGCTGCCGAAGCCCGGGGCCTGTTCCGGACGATCGAGGCCGATCCGGGCGATCTGACGGCGGCGCGTAAGTACATGTCAGTCTACCTGATGGGCGCACGCGATGCGACGGTGAAGTTCGCCGACCATTACGCCCAGAGCCGGGACGCAAGTGCCCGGGCGGATTACGAAGCGCTGCTCAGCGACCTGGAAACAACCTTTGCCCGGAAGACCACAGCGTTCCTGACCAACAACCGCACCGACCTTGACGTCGAGATCGCGGTCCTGCGGGACCGGTTGAAGCTTGACCATTGATTTGCAGGAGGATTGCCCATGTCCACGACCGTCCAAGCCGATGCCCAGGCCTTTCTGACCGAAGTCGAGAAGGTGACCGCCGTCATTCTGCCCGAACCCATGGCCGAGGTCGTTCCCCTTGAGGCCGCCCCCGCCGATCAGGCCGAGGCGATCAAGAAGCGGATGTCCGAAGTGGACCTGACGAACACGCAGTCGATCATCGCCTTCGGGTCCTCGGCGCAAGCCGAACTGCAGGTGATCAGCCAGGCCATGCTGCAGGACGTGAAGAACAAGGACGTGGGGCCCGCGGGCGACAGCTTGCGCAAGATCGTCACCACGATCCGCGGCTTTGCGGTGGATGAGCTGGACCTTCGGCGCGAGGCAAGCTGGTGGGAGCGCCTTCTGGGCCGCGCCGCCCCTTTCGCCGAATTCGTCGCCCAGTATGAGGACGTGCAGGGCCAGATCGACAAGATCACATCGGAACTGCTGACGCACGAACACACTTTGCTGAAGGATATCAAGAGCCTGGATGTCCTTTATGCAAAGACTCTGGACTTCTACAACGAACTGGCGCTGTACATCGCCGCCGGTGAGGCGAAGCTGGCCGAAACGGATGGCACGCTGATCCCCGCCAAGGAGGCCGAGGTCGCCGCCGCGCCCGAGGCCGATCAGGTGATGAAAGCGCAGGAACTGCGCGACCTCCGCGCGGCGCGCGACGACCTGGAACGCCGGGTGCATGATCTGCGGCTCACACGGCAGGTGACGATGCAGTCGCTGCCCTCGATCCGGCTGGTGCAGGAGAACGACAAGAGCCTGGTCACCAAGATCAACTCGACGCTGGTGAACACGGTACCGCTGTGGGAGACGCAGCTGGCGCAGGCGGTGACCATCCAGCGGTCCAAGGAGGCGGCCGAGGCGGTGCGCGATGCGAACGACCTGACGAACGAGCTTCTCAAGGCCAATGCCGAAAACCTGCAAGCTGCGAACAAGGTGGTGCGAGAAGAGATGGAGCGCGGCGTCTTCGACATCGAGACGATCCGCCACGCCAACGCGACGCTGATTGCCACGATCAACGAAAGCCTGGCGATTGCCGACGAGGGCAAGGCGCGGCGCGCGGCGGCCGAGGCGGAACTGGTAAAGATGGAGACCGAATTGCGCGACACCTTGGCAGCGGCCAAGGCGCGACCCGTCCAGCCCCCTGCCGCAGTCTGATCGCCTGGCACCAGCATGACCCAAGGCCGCATCCTGAAGCAGATCGTGATGAGCAGCCTTTGCCTTGGGCTGGCGGCCTGCGACATCGCAGGTGCCCCTCCACCCGTACCGTCACAACCGCCCGTGCCGATCCCCACGGAACCGACACCAAAGAGCGCCGCAGCGGCGGCCTATTACGCGCAAGTGCAGCAGACGCTCTTGGGCCAGGGCCTCTTGCGGACCGACGGCGGCAGCGACATCCCCTACACGGACCGGATGCTGGCCGAGACCTTCATGCGGATTGCACTGTTCGACGAATACACCCGCGGCGAAGCGGGCTTTGTCCGGGCGGAAAGCGAAAGCCGGTTACGGCGCTGGGTTGTTCCGGTGCGGGTCGGCGTGCGATTTGGCGACAGCGTGCCACTGGACCGGCAAGCGACCGACCGTGCGCGGATCGCAAGCTTCGTTGCCCGGCTTGCCGCAGTCACCGGGCATCCCATCCTGATGGACGAAGCTACGCCGAACTTTCTGATCCACGTGGTTTCCGAAGACGAACGCGAGGCTCTGGGGCCGAAAGTCCGCGCGTTGCTACCCAATCTAACGCCGGCGGACGTGGCTGGCATCACCAATATGCCCCGCACGACATATTGCCTGGTTTATGCCCTTTCTGAAGGTAATTCAGGGTCTTACACTCGGGCCTTTGCCGTCATCCGCGCCGAACACCCCGATCTTCTGCGCCTGTCCTGCCTGCACGAAGAGATGGCGCAGGGTCTGGGCCTGCCGAACGACAGCCCCCGAGCCCGGCCTTCGATATTCAATGACGACGAGGAATTTGCGCTGCTGACGGATCACGACGAGCTTCTTTTGCGGATGCTTTACAGCCCAGAACTGCGCCCCGGCATGTCAGCAGATCAGGCGAGGCCCATCGTCTTCTCCCTTGCGCGCCGGCTGACCGGCGGCGACAGTTGAACCCAGTACGGAGGGTCCCATGGTCTTCGATTTTCTCAAAGGCGAATTCATCGACGTCATCTCGTGGCTGGATGACACGCGCGATACGATGGTCTGGCGGTTCGACCGGCGCGGGCAGGCGATCAAGTATGGCGCCAAGCTGACCGTGCGCGAAGGGCAGGCTGCTGTATTCATTCATGAAGGCCAGCTCGCAGATGTGTTCCAGCCCGGTCTTTACATGCTTGAGACCAACAACATGCCGATCCTGACCACCCTTCAGCACTGGGACCATGGCTTCCAGTCGCCCTTCAAGTCCGAGGTCTATTTCGTCAACACCACCCGCTTCAACGACCAGAAATGGGGTACGAAAAACCCGATCATGGCGCGCGACCCGGAATTCGGTCCAGTGCGCCTGCGGGCCTTCGGCACCTATTCGATGCGGGTCACCGACCCCGGAAAATTCATCCAGGAAGTCGTTGGTACCGACGGAGAATTCACGGCGGACGAGATCAGCTTTCAGATCCGCAACGTGATCGTGCAAGAGGCAAGCCAGGTGCTGGCCAAGTCCGGCATTCCGGTCCTGGACATGGCCGGAAACCTGGCCGATCTGGGCAAGATCATCGCCAATGCCATCGCCCCGCAGGTCAGCGAATACGGACTGTCGATCCCGGAATTCTACATCGAAAACATCAGCTTGCCGGAAGAGGTGGAAAAGGCGCTGGACAAGCGAACCTCCATGGGCGTGGTGGGCGACCTGAACCGCTACATGCAGTACAACGCGGCCGAAAGCATGGGCCAGCCTGGCAGTGCGATGGGCTCGGCCATGGGCGCCGGAATGGGGATGGGGATGGGTGCCAGCATGGCACAGAACATGGGCCCCTGGGGCGCGCAGCCCGGGGCCGCGGCAGCCCCGCCGCCGCCCCCTCCCCCGCCGTCTGCAGCGAAAGTCTGGCATCTGGCGGTGGATGGCGCGACCTCTGGCCCGTTTGGTGAGGCCGATCTGGTCCGCGCTGCCGCAGAAGGCCGGTTGACCCGTGCGACAATGGTCTGGACCCCCGGCCAGGACGGCTGGAAGATGGCAGCCGATTCCGAGCTCGCCCGGCTTTTGGACACAGTCCCCCCGCCACCTCCGAAACCATAAGCCATGCCGCAGGACGAATACCGCTGGCCTTGCGAACAATGCGGGGCGCAATTGCGCTATGCACCGGGCCAGACCAGCCTGACCTGCGACCATTGCGGGCATATCCAGACGATCCGGCAAGACGCTCCCCGCGCCCGCTCGCGCGCCCTGCAAGAGATGGATCTTGTGCGGGGTTTGAAGGATGATCTGTCGTCCGCCGACATGGTTGAGGTGCGCACGACCTCGTGCCCGAACTGCGGCGCCAAGGTTGAGGTCCAGGGCGCAACCCATGCCACCGAATGCCCCTTTTGTGCGACGCCGGTTGTCCTGGATACGGGTACGGAACGACACATCAAGCCGCAGGCGCTCATCCCGTTCGCGTTGACCGAAGCCGAGGCGCGCAAGGCCATGATCGCCTGGATGGGCAGCCTCTGGTTCGCGCCCGGAACCCTTCTGGAATATGCCCGCAAGGGCCGTGCGATGAACGGGGTGTACGTGCCGTTCTGGACCTTCGACGCCGATACCGCCAGTCGCTATTCGGGCGAGCGGGGCGAATACTATTATGAAACCCGCACCGTGAACGTCCGGGTGAATGGCCGGATGGAGCAGCGTCAGGAACGCGTTCGCCACACGCGTTGGTATCCTGCCAGCGGTCGGGTCAGCCGCGATTTCGACGATGTGCTGGTCATGGCATCGCGCAGTCTGCCCGCCCGGCTGGGCAACGAGTTGACCCCATGGGACCTGGGCGCGCTGAAGCCCTACAGCCCTGAATTTCTTGCTGGATTTCAGTCCGAAGGCTATACGGTCAGCCTGGCGGACGGGCACCTAGACGCGCGCGAGCGCATGGCAGAGGTGATCCGAGGTGATGTGCGCCGCGACATCGGCGGGGATGAACAGCGGATCCATTCGGTGGACACCAACTGGTCAGATGAGACGTTCAAACACATCCTACTGCCGGTCTGGATGGCCGCCTACAAGTACAACGGGAAAAGCTATCGTTTCATGGTGAACGGCCAGACCGGCGAGGTGCAGGGCGAGCGGCCCTGGTCGGTCTGGAAGATCGCCCTTGCCGTGATTTTCGTTGTTTCTCTGGGGCTTGCAATCCTTGCGCTTGCCAACCCAGAGGCCGTGGAGCCGGTAATGCCGGATTGGATGGATTGATCAGTTGCGCTTGCGCTTGAAGAACAGCATCCAGCCAGCATAGCCGCCCGCAGCCAGGAACATCACGCCCCAAAGCGGCGAGCCGACCCAGATCAGCTCGACCAAACCCCAGCCGATCGGAAGGAGGACAGTCGCCCAGCGCACCCAAGCCCTGGCGAAGAACGGGTCGTCGGGGTCAAGAAACTTCATCGCGCGGCCCGCTTTCTGTGGCATTCTGTTCGCAGAGAAGGAGGACGACATGTTGCAGATTGTCAAGGATTTCCAAGGACAAACCGTCATCACCACCTTCGAGACGACGCCCGCGATGGCCTTCGACCTGGTCGAGGCGCTGGAGGCCGCCTATCAGGACTGCATCCGCCTGCAGCCCGGGTTCATCGCGGCGGGGCTGCACATGAACGATGCTCGGACACGGATCTGCAATTACAGCCAGTGGCGGTCGCGGGAGGACTATCAGGCAATGCTGCGGACCCCCGAGATGCGCGAGCGGAACCGCAGGATCAACGAGTTGTGCCGCGGATTCGAGCCCGTGATGTATGAGGTGACCGGGGTTTTCTAGGCCCTAGGCCGAGGGGACCACGCCGCAAGCCTTGAACGCCTCAACCGCCGGGCGGGCTCCGGTCAGGTCGAAGGGCACGGCGAGGTCCCCGGCAAGGGCGGCTGCGGTGCCGTTGTAAGCGAGCCCATCCAGCACGTTGCCAAAGCCGGTGTCAGTGACGGTCAGCGTGCGGTCCCCGTTCGAAAGCTGATGGCGGCCGGTGCCGATGGTCATCGCGGCGGGGCCGGTGAAGCTGAGCCCGAAAGTGTCGGTCTGGGGCCAGGGGTCGGGGCGGGTTAGGGTGATCGCGTAGGGCTCGGGCTGTGACGGGTCGTAGGTGACGCGGATCTGCAGGATGGGCGTGTCGTTCAGGATGGTGCAGACCGGCGTGTCGGTGAAGTCCCAGGCCTGGGCGGGGCTGGCGAGGAGGGCAAGGGCGAGAAGGGTGCGCATGGGTGGGAAGTGGCGCGAGAGGGCCCGGGGTCAAGTCGCGCGACCAGGCGGTGGACGGCGTTAACCGGGCAGAAACCATGTCAGGAGAGACTGTGCCAAACCGCAAGGGAGTCTTGGAATGGACCCCGTCGACGAATTCGCCCGGCTCAAGGCCGAGATCAAGCGCCTGCAGGACCGGGCAGAGGTCTTGCGTGAAGGGTTCTTGCGCCCTGGCGCGCGGCTGCGGTCGAACCGGTTCGAGATCAACGTCAAACGGCAGAAGCGCCGGGTGTTCAACAAGGACCGCCTGCTCGAGGCAGTGCTGGCAGACCCGCGCTATTGGGACGAACGGGCAAGCGAGGTCGTCACGTGTCATGAGATCACGACCTTCCGCGCGGGCGATCCGGACATCGTCCTGATCGAGTGAAGCGCAAGGTAGGGTGGGCGAACCGCCCACCCTACGTCCAGGAAAACCCATCAAGGTCAGCCACATGCCGAACTACCGCCGACTTCGCGTTCCCGGAGCCACCTATTTCTTCACGGTCAATCTGGCGGAGGACGGCGACACCGCGCTGGTCGAACATATCGACCTTCTTCGTGAGGCATACCGGGTGACGGCTGCTGAACATCCGATCGATTGCCGGGCTATGGTGATCCTGCCGGACCATATCCACGCCGTCTGGGCCCTGCCGCCGGGGGATGCCGACTTCTCGCGCCGGTGGCAGAAGATCAAGGCGCGATTCACCCATGCGTCGGGTCTGCGCGGCGCACGGTCGCGCAGCATGGTAGAGAAGCGCGAGGCGGGTCTTTGGCAGCGCCGGTTCTGGGAGCATCTGATCCGCGACTCCGCCGAGGAGGCGCGTGCTATCGCGTACTGCCTCATGGATCCGGTCCGGCACGGCTACGTGAAGGAGGCTTCCGATTGGCCGTTTTCCACGATCCACCGTGACTTGCGGGCGAAGGTGGGCGGATCGCCCACCCTACGGGCCGTCGCGTACGGTGGGCGATTCGCTCACCTTCCTATCGTCCGCGACGTGACCGCTTCCCGCCCCGCTGCCCCGCCCGGCCCGCCGTCGACCGCCCCGCCATCTTCACCGCCTCGGTCACAGCCTCTTCAATGACCTCCTGCCGGGCAAAGGGGTCGTCGGCGACGGCAAGCTCCACGGCTTCCAGCCGCTTGACCTCATCCCGCAGGCGGGCGGCTTCCTCGAAGCGCGTCGAGGTGGGCTGCGAGGTTCGACCCGACCATCGGCTTGTCGACCTTGGTCGTCACGCGGCTCATGTCGGTGTCGCCCTGCCAGAGGCCGGCCAGCACATCCTCGACGTTCTTCTTCACCGTCTCGGGCGTGATGCCGTGCTTGACGTTGTAGGCCATCTGCTTTTCGCGGCGGCGGTTCGTCTCGGCCAGCGCGCGCTCCATAGAACCCGTGATCCGGTCGGCATACATGATGACCCGGCCTTCGCTGTTCCGGGCGGCTCGGCCAATAGTCTGGATGAGGCTCGTCAACCAGCGCGTCGAAAGCCCCCAGTCGCAAATCCCGGAGTATTTCAATGCGTTCGATGGTGTCGATGTCCGAATGCATGTAGCGCACCCGGATGCCCTGTTCGTGCAGGTAGTCGGTCAGGTCCTCGGCCATCCGCTTGGTCAGGACGGTAACCAAGGTCCGCAGACCCCGGGCCGACACCTTGCGGATTTCGTCCAGCAGGTCGTCGACCTGCATCTCCACGGGGCGGATTTCGACTTGGGGGTCGAGAAGGCCAGTGGGGCGGATGACCTGTTCGGTGAAGACGCCCCCCGTTTGCTCCATCTCCCAGGCCGCGGGGGTGGCGGAGACGAAGACGGATTGCGGGCGCATGGCGTCCCATTCCTCGAACTTCAGCGGGCGGTTGTCCATGCAGCTGGGCAGGCGGAAGCCGTGTTCGGCAAGGGTGAACTTGCGGCGGAAGTCGCCCCGGTACATGCCGCCGATTTGCGGCACGCTGACGTGGCTTTCGTCGGCGAAGACGATGGCGTTGTCGGGGATGAATTCGAAGAGCGTCGGCGGCGGCTCGCCCGGCGCGCGGCCCCCGTCGCTTCCAGCATCTCGAGGTCGAAGTTCGTGCGCTGCTCCAGGCGTTGGGCTTCCAGGAGTTTGCCTTCCTCCTGCAGCTGCTTCAGGCGGTGGAAAAGCTCTTCCTTGATGCCCTTGATCGCCTGCTGAAGGGTGGGGCGCGGAGTGACGTAGTGCGAGTTCGCGTAGATGCGGATCTTGTCGAAGCTGTCGGTCTTTGCGCCGGTCAGCGGGTCGAATTCGGTGATCGCCTCCAACTCCTCGCCGAAGAAGGAGAACCGCCAGGCACGGTCTTCCAGGTGGGCGGGCCAGACTTCGAGAGAATCCCCGCGCACCCGGAAGGCCCCGCGCTGGAAGGCGGTGTCGAGGCGGCGATACTGCTGGGCGACAAGGTCGGCCATGACCTTGCGCTGGTCATAAAGCTGGCCGACCACAAGGTCGACCGTCATGGCTGAATAGGTCTCGACCGAGCCGATGCCGTAGATGCAGGAGACCGAGGCGACGATGATCACGTCGTCCCGCTCCAGAAGCGCCCGGGTGGCCGAGTGGCGCATCCGGTCGATCTGTTCGTTGATCTGGGATTCCTTCTCGATGTAGGTGTCGGTGCGGGCGACATAGGCCTCGGGCTGGTAGTAGTCGTAGTAGCTGACGAAGTATTCCACCGCGTTGTCGGGGAAGAAGCCCTTGAATTCCCCATAGAGTTGCGCAGCCAGCGTCTTATTGGGCGCCAGGATGATCGCCGGGCGCTGAGTTTCCTCGATGATCTTGGCCATGGTGAAGGTCTTGCCAGTACCGGTGGCGCCAAGGAGGACCTGGTCCCGTTCCCCGGCCCGGACCCCCGCCGTCAGTTCCTTGATCGCCGTCGGCTGGTCGCCAGCGGGCTGGAAGGGCGTCGACATCACGAAGCGGCGACCGCCTTCCAGCTTGGGCTTGGTCAGCACATCCGGACGCTCGGTCAGGGCGTTGGCGTTGTTGTGCGGCATCGGGCACGTCCTTTGCGAGTCGGGAACGGACCAGATTTGATCCGTTTTTGTTCCAGTTCAAGCGGCGATCCGCAGGGCGCAGTTGCCGAGCCGGGGCCAAGCCGGTATGGCACGAAACCAGAGGTGCAAGATGGCTGAGAAGATCGATACCCGCGCGGTGGGGTTGGATGTGGGACTGGCGTTCATACGCTGGCTGACCGGGGCCGAAAACCTGCATTACGGGTTGTGGACCGGACTGGATATCACTGCTGGAAACCTGAAGGCCGCGCAAGAAGCCTATACGGCAAAGCTTTTCGGCTATTTGCCCGAGGGGCGGCTGCGTATTCTGGACATCGGCGGCGGGGCGGGGGAAACAGCAAAGAAGCTTCTGGCGCTGGGACATCAGGTGGAGATCGTGGTGCCCTCGGCCTTTCTGGCGGCACGCTGCCGGGAGAATGCGACGGGCGCGATTGTCCATGAGTGCACCTTTGAGGATTTCACGGGACAGGGTCCGTTCGACCTGTGCCTCTTCTCGGAAAGCTTCCAATATATTCCAGTGACGGAAAGCCTGCCGAAATGCGCGACCCTGCTGTCCCCTGGCGGGCAGATCCTGATCGCCGACTGCTTTCGGACCGAAGCCTACCAGGGGCGTCAGGCCCAGGGTCCGCAACCGGGCGGCGGGCATCGCCTGACCACCTTTCGCGAAGCGGTTGCCGGTTCGGCCTTTGCGATTCTGGCCGAGGAAGACATTACCGATGCGGTCGCCCCGTCGATCGACCTGGAACAACAGCTGTTCAACGTCATCGGCCATGGGCTGACCCGGGTTTCGGACGAGATCCGGGCGAAGAAACCCGGCGCGCACTGGACACTCAGTCGGTTCATCGGACTGTTCCTGACCAAGCGCAGACGGACGAATCTGATGCAGCGGTTGAATGGATCCAGCCGAAACGGAGCCAGCTTCAAGCACTTCAACCGCTATCTGATGCTGCGTCTGGCGCGGAACGCCTGACCGACAGAACTAACTTGTGGTTTTTTCCTGGCGCAGAGCACATCTTTTGGTTGCATTTCATTAACAGGTTGGGCACAGTTGAGAGGCAAGCAGCAACTGAAGCTGCCGGTCGGTCCCACCCACACCCCACCCACACTCCCCGGGACCGGCCGGCAGTCTTTTCCAGGCGCTTGCACTTTCCTCCAGTCTTCGGAATAACGGCATTGATCGCCGGAGGACCCTTCATGCGCGCCCGCATCTACCAGCCAGCCAAGACCGCAATGCAGTCGGGAACCGCAAAGACCCATCAGTGGGTTCTGGAATTCGCGCCCGCTTCGGCGCGGGAAGTCGATCCGCTGATGGGTTGGACCTCGTCCAGCGATACCCAGGCGCAGGTACGGCTGCGGTTTGAAAGCCGTGAGGCGGCGCTGGCCTATGCGGCTGAAAAGGGGATCGACGCCGATGTCGTGGACCCCAAGCCGCGCAAGCCGGTGATCCGCCCGCGCGGCTATGGCGAAAACTTTGCCACCGACCGCAAGGGCGCCTGGACGCACTGACTATTCCAGCATGTTCGAGCCGATCCAGATGGTGGACCCGGCCTTCGGCCGAAATCCGACGTTTCGGATGAGGTGGCAAAGCCCGCCCCGGTATCGAAGCTGGCCGAGGTGCCGGTGTAGGACCCGTAGGCCCAGGTGCCATCCGGGCTGTAGCGGGTGTCTGACATGGCGGTCATTCCGCCGGACATGCCAATGCCGGGGGTGAAGCCCGACACGAACAGGGTTGAAACAACGCCGTTGATCTTGGTGCCGTCGGCAAGGGGCGTGATCGGGTCGAGCGTCCGGTCGCCGATGGTGAGGCGGTCGCCGCTTTGCCTATAGGTCTCGACGACGCCAGAGGCGTAGGACAGGGTCAGGGTACCGCCCTCGACGACATAGCTGCCCCAGTCCATGTCGCCCCGGGCGAGCCGTTCGGCCTGATCGAAAGGCGCGGTCCCTGACGGCGGGGTGCCGTCGTAGAAGATGCCATCGGGCCAGAAGGTTAGCCAGTGGTGGTCGATCTCCATCTTCATCATGCCGTCCAGGCCCATGGACCACCAGGTCGAGGTGCCCCACCAGACGCCCTGCAGGTCACCCGGTTCTGGCGCGGGCATCAGCGGCTTAGCCCCTTCGGATACAAAGCGGGCGTTTTCCAGAAGCGGAACGAGATCCCGCAGCATGACCTCGATTGCGGCGGACAGTTCGGCCTCGTCACTGGCTGGGGCCTCGAAGCCGATCAGTTCCATCCGGCCAAACAACTGGACTGCAAACAGGCTTTGCATGTCGCCGTCGACCAGTTGCCCCATCCGCGCGGCAGGAAGGCCCTTCAGCGAAAACAGCTCTGGCGCGGCAATCTGCTCGATCTTCGGGGCCTCGTCGTCGTCCGGATCGATGAAGCGTTCGGATTGCGTGGCGACCCAGGCGTCGGCGCGGCCTGCGGTCTTGGTGCTGGCGCCAATGTAGATGCGGCAGAATTCGCATTCGTCATTTGGCAGATCCGACCAGAGGACCAGGGTGCCATCCTCCAGCACCGCGCCAGTATTCCAGCCCGCAGGCACGTCGAAGATGACATTGCCATGCTGGCGGGTTTCGGCGGACAGCGGCAAGGAGAAGAGCGAGAGGAGCAAACTCCGGTCGGCAATGGGCTGAGGATGCCAGCTTTTTCAACGCGGGCGAGTAGGGAAATCTGGCCCCGCAGGCCTGCGGCAGGGTTCCGCTTGCCTGTCTCAGCGCGACGCGGCAGGAAGGGGGCGGAGGAACGCCCATGCCCGTGACCATCGCTGAGGAACACCCGCTGACCCCGGACCTGTCGCT